>JAGYLD010000021.1 GCA_018401355.1 Bacteroidales bacterium | reverse complement strand
ACCAATTTTTCTGTTCTTTTCTTATGGTGGAGGGGTTTAATATCTATCACCGTTCCGCCGCCAAGGGTGAGATCACTTGAAGTATTTCTGATGATAAATTTATCTTTGTTCATCAGGATGGCAGGTTCACTGAGGTGTATTTGCGCAATTGCGGATTCGCCAGGTGTCAGAAGGTCCTTATCCAGAAGATGTATGCGTGCCATACATTCAAATGTGCCGGAATAAAAAACAGCATTCGTCCATATTCCCAATTCTTTTTTATGATCAAATGTTTGTATGTATGCATCAATAAGGCTGGTTTCTTCCAGGATTTTTCCTGACAAGACCATTCCTCTTGAGAAATCTTCCATTTTAAAGTCGGCCAGGTTAATTGCAGCCCTGTCTCCTTTAAAAGTAGTATCCACGGTTTTCCCATAGCGTTCCAGGCCTTTTACTCTTACCTTTTTCTTTTTTCCGGGCAACAGGAACAATTCATCGCCCACCTTTGTTTTGCCATTGAGAACCGTGCCGGTGACCACATAGCCAATGCCTTTAACATTAAACACCCGGTCGACATATAACCTGAAAGAGCTTAAGTTATCTTCTTCTTTTGCAAGGTTTTCAGCAAGCCTGCCAATGGCTGCACGGAGCTCTTCTACTCCATCTCCTGATTGTGACGAAACCGCATGCACGTCAGCATCTTCAAGGAAGGTGCCCTCAAGAAAATCCACGGCTTCAAGCTTCGCAAGTTCAAGGGTTTCATCATCTACCATATCAGATTTCGTGATAACAATGAGACCATGTTTAATCCCCAATATTTCAATGATGCGCAGGTGTTCTTCGGTTTGAGGCATGATCCCGCTATCAGCAGAAATTACCAGTATGACAATATCAATGCCATGGGCTCCGGCCACCATGGTTTTAATAAAATCCTTATGTCCGGGTACATCAACAATTCCTATGATTTCACCACCAGGAAGATCAAGATAAGAAAAACCCAGATTGATGGTGATGCCCCTTTCTTTTTCTTCCCTGTGGGTATCACAATCAATGCCACTGAGGGCTTTGACAAGCGCAGTTTTTCCATGGTCAACATGGCCTGCTGTTCCAATGATGAGATGCTTCATTTATTCTATAACCTGCTTGTAAGTACCAATAATGGCCTGGCCTGCCTTGTTGATTTCACTGTTATGGATGGTCAGCACATCAAAATCCAAAGTTCCCTTTTTTAATATTCCCACAACAGGCAAGGACAAAGACATCAAGCCAAAATACATTTTTTCAGCAAAAGAGGATCTTTCTTTGTTCGATTGACCTGGGGCTTCAATCCTGACGGCAAAACTTTCAATACCCTCATCAGGCAGAGCACCGCCACCGCAATAGCCTTTGCTCTTAATCAAAGAAGTTTTTATTCCCTCTTTTTTCAGGATGCTTTGAAGTTTCTTTGCCCGGTCTGAAAGATCATTGCTGCTTGTTCCCAGCATATTGAAAACGCTGTTTTTACTAACCAGGTCTTTTTCATTAAGATAATATCGGAGAGAAGATTCCAGCAATGCAAGTGTTGTCTTTCCCACACGCATAGCCCTTAATATGGGTTCTTTTTTCAGGATTCCGATCATTGACTTTTTTCCGGCAATGATACCAGCCTGTGACGCTCCAAGCAGCTTATCGCCACTGAAGGTGATCAGGTCAACACCTAAGCCCAAAGTATGTTTTACGTCTGGTTCCTTTTTCAAGATTTCCACTGATGTACATCGAAGCAACCCTGAACCCATATCATACACCACCGGCAGGCCATATTTTTGACCAAGGCGCACCAACTCCTGCAAAGAAGCTTCCTGTGTAAAACCACGGATCACATAATTAGAACGATGCGCCTTAAACAGCAATGCCGTAGAATCTGAGATGGCATTTTCATAATCTTCTATCCTGGTTTTGTTGGTGGTGCCCACCTCCTCCATTTTACAATCCGAAGCCGCCATGATATCCGGGAGACGAAAAGACCCCCCTATCTCTATCAGCTCACCCCTGGAAACAATCACTTTTTTATCACGTGCAAAAGAACGTAGTATCATCATCACAGCAGCGGCATTGTTGTTCACCACCAGGATGTCCTCTGCCCCAGTTAAAAATTTCAGGATCTCTGTAACATGATAATACCTGGTTTTTCTCTGTCCGGTTTCCAGATCAAACTCAAGGTTGTTGTAGCCTTTTAAGACCTCAATGGTTTCATTGATAATCTCTTCGCTAAAGGGGGCACGGCCCAGGTTCGTGTTGATCATGATGCCTGTTGCGTTGATAACGCGTTTCAGACTTTTTGAAGTAAGTATTGAAATTTCAAGGAGAATCTTGTCAATGATGATCTTAACAGGCGGGACGATGCCAAACTGCGTGGCTTCCTCTCTTATGGATTGCAACACTTTCCGGATGCAGTATTTCACAATATCAGCATTGTATTTTGCCAATGACTTTATAATGGGTGGTTCATTGAGCAAAACATCAACACCAGGCAGATTTTTTAAAACATCCCGATCCAATATTGTAAGATTTTATTCCCTGAAAACAGCAGAGAGGGCAGGAATCGAACCTGCCACAGCCGGTTTTATGCGTCTGCTGCTGGTTTTGAAGACCAGGCGGGACACCAGTCCCTTCCTCTCTTTTTATTGGTTGCTAAATTACTAAAAAGATGATAGGGAATGCAAGAGGATATCAGATAAACAGATATCAGATAAACGGATATATGATATGTATATGTAGATGTCTGATATTATTTGTGATTTGGGAATTTTTTGCTTTTATGGAATATTTTCAGGTTGGAGGTACTAACTAATAAACGATTATTATGAACAGATATGAGTGCAGAGTCATCTAAGGATTTCATTCATAAAAACAGGTTGGTCCTAAAAGAACTCCGAGAAACCTTTATAAATCTAAAAATCATTGTCAAAACCATTCCCCATTATAAAAATGTCAACATTTGCCTTGATAAAGAAATTAAAGAAAACAATGAACTAATCTCAATATTCGTTAAAACCATCCAAACTGCCCAGGGAAAAGTAATAAAACCTAAACGTAATTAACCTATTTCACTATCCAACAATCCAACAATCTAAAATCGAAAATTAATATCAGATATCTGTTAATCTGATATCCGTTTATCCGATATCACTACCCTCTTCCTCCTCTCTTCCCACCTTCTCCTCGCCTCAATCCGCAAATCCTCAATATCATCCGTCTCATCCACGATCTCCATGCCGATAATTGTTTCGAGGACGTCTTCGAGGGTGACGACGCCGGCGGTTCCACCATATTCATCCACCACCAGTGCAATATGCTCCTTTTTTTCCATAAGGTTTTGGTAAAGCATGGGTATGGGCAGGCTCAGGTAAACAGCTTCAATCTTTCGGAGTAAATCTTTTAACAGACCTTCACCATCATTTTCTATCATGCTGATCAGTAATTCATCTTTAAGGAAAAATCCGGTGATATTGTCCATGTCTCCATCATACAACAGGATCCTGGAATATCTTGATTCCGGATTATATTTGTAAAAATCCTTTATCTGGAAATTTTGATCGGCGGCATAGATCACGGTCCTGGGTGTCATAATGTCCCTGGTCTGTATCTGGTCAAAACGTGCAATATTTTGTATGATCTTCGATTCTCCTCTCCTGATAACACCTGCTTTTGCTCCGGCTTCAGCCATGGCTGAAAACTCTTTCCTGCTGAGAACACTTACATTTTCTTTGTTTAAAAATTTTGTAACCAACTGACTTAGAAAGACAAATGGATATAAGACAAACAGAAAGAAACGAATAAATACCAAAGAAGCGGGTACAAGTCGTTTCCAGTAATTCGCCCCGATGGTTTTGGGAATGATCTCCGAGAAGATAAGTATAATGATCGTCAGAACAGCAGATGTTATTGAAAGGGATTCATTACCCCAAATCATCTGTGCCTGGGCACCCACTCCGGCAGCACCAATGGTGTGTGCAAAAGTATTGAGGGTGAGGATGGCGGCAAGCGGCTTGTCAATATTCTCCTTGTACCGGTGTAATCGTGTTGCATAACTTCTTTTTTCCTGAATGGCCACTGCAATATAAGAAGGGGTGATGCTCAGTATTACAGCTTCCAGAATAGAGCAGATAAAAGAAAATAATAAAGCTATTAACAAATATGTGATCAGCAATGTCATGCCCAAATATATAAAAAAAGCCTGATACTGGATCAGGCTGTGGTGCCACCGGGAATCGAACCAGGGACACACGGATTTTCAGTCCGTTGCTCTACCTACTGAGCTATGGCACCTTTAGTGGGGGGCAAAGATAAAACAGATTTTTATATTATGAAAATTTTTTAGGGATAATGTGGTTTGATTGGTTGCTTACTGCTTATTCGTTCACCACAGATTCCACAGATTTTCACAGATCAAAATTGTCAGTAGATGGTGATCTACATTTCGACTCATGACTCTGGATTCTGGACTCTGGATGATCGTGTAAATTTCTTTCTCCACCTGAGCGTAGCCGAAGGAAGCGTAGCCGAAGGGCTCCCTTCTCATCTCTCATCTCTAATCTCTATTCCTGTTGATCTTGAATCCAAGAAAAGCCTGGACATAAACGTTCCTGACAACATTATCAAGATACTTGTAATTCTTTTTATAGATTGATCCAAGTCCAACTGTTGCTGTCAGGCCGACATTGATGCGCCTGCTGCCTTCAAATATGGTACCTGCGATGATGCTGTAATCCCATGGATTTAGTTCCTGACTCTGGTCGAAAGGCTCATCGTAAACTTTAGTGTAGGGACTGCGCGGATCTCCAACAATGATGTCGGCTGAACCAGAATTTTTACCTTCCACAAGATAACTGAGCTGCAAACCTGTAAGCAACAGAAAACGCCTGCTTATCTTATAAGAAACGTACAAGGGAATGTCAAAATACCAATTGGCATAAACACCATCTACCCTTCCGTTGTATGTTGTTTCAACATAATACGATGTATCCCTGGGCGGATATCCAACAGTGCCTGTCCATCGATATAAGGTATCCCCCGACACGGGTGTGTCAAATTTGGATCCTTTGTAAGTATAGTGAACATCACCGTGCACAGCCCACTTTTCGCTCAGATAATATTTGAAACACAGGCCCAGGAGAGGACCAACACCCGGACTACCTTTTGCGCCTTTCTCAGCCACACCGTAAGGGGTTCCAATGCTGAAACCGCCTTTTATACCCCAGTCGAGATCCTGAGAAAAGGATTGGAAATAAATGAATAAGAAAGCAAATATGACTATTCCGTTCTTCATCTTTTACATTGTGCGCTGCAAAGATAAATTATTTTGAGAATTCAAGCTCAATCCCATCCACAAAAAGTGTGCTTCCAACATTTCCAACGAAATATGAGCCTTTTGAAGATGAGGCAAAGATTAACTCCATGGAATCGGGTTCATTGCCATTGTAGTAAATGAAGGGTGCATCAAACTGGGTATAAACGTTCACTGAATCTGCCGTCCTGTGAATGGCTTCTCCAATGGTATCCCGTTGTCCCAAGATCTTGTCCCAACGGAATAAGGTGGCTCTAATCTCACAGGAATCCTGTCTGTTGGGGTGGGCATTATCCACACCGGGCATGTATTTGAAATAACCTTTGAATCTGGTTGGCTTTGTTCTGTATGGCACACCGGTTACCATACTTTTTAACGGGTCGTTGAGGTTCACATTAAACACACCTGTGGAAACTGTTCCTGTGAGCAGTGGAAGCCCGGTTACCTGATGTGTAAACATCTTCGCGGCATATTGTCCGGAAGCAGCATCAGTTGTTTTTTCCGTAGTAGCAGGGTATAATCCGGGGTTCAGGTCCTTGGTCTTGTTGGCTGTTGCCCAGATCCTGTGTGGTGAAGGTTCTTCATAATTAACATATTGTATCCAGCGCTCAAAATCCATGTTGCGAATGGTATCCATCCCGGCTGTCCTAACCATCCTGGCAGCAGAATAACCGCTTTCTCCACTGCTTTTGTAACTTTTTACGCGGATGTAATAATTTGTGACAGGATCCAAACCATTGATCTCTGCTATGCTCTTAACACCCATATCTTTATTGTCATAACCAGGAACCTTACTGGTGAATCCCTGATCGGTTGCTACATCAAGCTTATAGCCGGAGATACCCGCCTCGCTGCTCCAGGAAGCATATAAATACGTCGAGTAAACATGCAGGGGATCAAATAATGTTGGAACCGTAGCTGTTTCCTTATCATCTTCATCCTTTTTACAGGCCATTGAAACAATAATAACCAGCAATAACAGTGCAACAAAGGCACTAAACCATTTTTTTCCCATAACGCAAAAAGTTAGTTATCTGTTGATTATAAAAGAACCGTAAGCTTTCCTTATGCCATTTTCCAAAATGTAAAAATAATAAAATCCTGCACTCAGGATGCTTGTATTTACCCTGATCATTTTTCCGTTTACATTTTGGAAAAGGACCTGCTTACCTCGTGAATCAAATATAAGCAAATCTCCGTAACTTACAAATGTTTCCAGCCGGATGGTAACCTGGTCCACTGCAGGATTGGGGAAAACAGGAACGTTCCTGGCGGAAGGCCCATGCTGGTAAATACCGAGAATTCCTTCCAGTTTAATGTCATCGACATATAAGACCGAACCAACCTGTGGGTCTTCTGTGCTCGATGAGGATATTGCAGTTATATTCAGGGTATCAGGCAATATGGTATCATTAAAATACTCAAACGGTACTGAAAAATATGCCCAATCGGAAGTATCCTTGTTGGTTTTAAAAGTAGCCAGGGCTATCGATTCCTTTTTACCTTTTACAGGAATATACCTGTAAAGATTTGCAACAATCAGACAAGAATCAGGTCCTTCCGGTGAATATTTAAAATATCCTGTCAGGTACGCCGGTTGCTGCTTATATGGAATACCCCCTGTTATTTCTCCAGTGAAGGTGTTAATATCTATTTCAATATTCCCCAATGTCATAATCCCTGGTACCCTGCCATTCAAAACAAATTTCGTACTCAGTTTGGCCGCATATGTTCCCGAATGTGGATCTACAGAATCCTTTTCAACAGTTACCACGTTAACAAAAGGAACAGATGTAAAAGGATTGGGTGTGTTCCAGTGTTCCGGCTCGGAATAATTCTGAAATGGGTTATCTATCCATACCTCAAAATTGCCATTGGGTATGGAATCGTTTTGATTAAACGCCTTTGGCGCTGAAATACAGCACGTTAAGACAAAAAGGCATATTATGGTAAGTTGATTTTTCATGATGATTTGCTTTATTATGTAAAATTAATCATTTCCAGGCATAAGCGATCGTGAGAATGCTGACCTTTGCTCCTGGATTCGTATTAATAGACCTTATGCAGGCTTCGAGAGTTGCACCGGTTGTGACCACATCGTCCACCAATAATATATGTTTGTCTTGTAAAAAGCCTTGTTCTTTTGCTGAAAATATGGTTTCTACATTTTTCCATCGCTGGAACCTGTTCTTCCTGGTTTGAGTAGAACTGTTTCTTTTTCTTAGCAGTATGTCATTACAGACGGGTATTTTCAGGACCTTTGATATTCCTTTTGCAATGACTTCACTTTGATTATATCCTCTTTTTCTTTTTTTTCTGGGATGTAAAGGCACAGGTATGATCATATCCGCATCACAAAACGGCACGGTCTCTTTCAGCTTTTGCCCATACATTTCTCCCAGGAACAGGCCAGCCTCCCTGCGCTTCTTATATTTCAATGCATGCAGAAGCTTCTGTGTAAGCCCTCCTTTGTTAAAGAATAAAAAGGATGCTGCTCTTTCAATTTTGATCCTCCCCCAAAAGATCTGTTCTACCGGATTGCCTTCAAACATATGGTACCTTGTCTCCGGAAGCCTGTAAAGGCATTGCAAGCAAAGCATTTTTTCAAACCTCAACAAACTACGTCCGCAACCCAGGCATATCCTGGGAAAAACCAATGCAACAAAGTCTATAAAGTAGTTGAAGACCGCACTTTTAAAAAACCACCGGCTTATTCTTCCTGCAGTCCTTAAGCACTTTTTCACATATAAAAGAAGAGTATAATTCGGAAGAATTTTTTTTAATTTATACATCTTTGTTAATAATTTAATAATGCCACCAAGACCCCAAGGCACGAAGAAACCTAAGAATAATCTTAGTAAGCCTTGAAGTCTCCGAGAATTTGTGATAAAAATTCCTTTTGAAATAAAATAAACCACCACTGATTCGCCTGGGTCTTCTTAACATTTTATACCCTAAATCTCAAAATATTCCACAAAATGAGCCTGAAAATCTTAATTTTGTTACAATGGCAGAAAACACAATTCTAGAAGTAAAAAACCTGTCCATCAGCTTTCAAAGCGAAGAAGGCCTGAGCCAGGCTGTTAAAAATGTATCCTTTACCTTGAGAGACAATGCTATCCTGGGCATTGTCGGAGAATCAGGATCCGGCAAATCGGTCACATCCCTTGCCATTATGGGATTGATCACCAGCCCTCCGGGAAAGATCGAATGCGGCCAAATACTATATCAAAAAGACCCTGGATCATGGATTGATCTGAATAAATTGAGCCAAAGAAGCCTTCGCCATTATCGTGGCAATCATATATCCATGATCTTTCAGGAACCCATGACTTCTTTAAACCCGGTGTTTACATGTGGCAACCAGTTATCGGAAGCCATCATGGTGCATAAAAAGGTTAACAAAAGGGTAGCAAAACAAATGGCTATAGATCTGTTCTATGAAGTCTTGCTTCCAGGGCCTGAGGATATATATAAGTCCTATCCTCACCAACTTTCCGGCGGACAAAAACAACGGGTGATGATCGCCATGGCCATCGCTTGCCATCCTTCTATCCTTATTGCCGATGAGCCAACTACCGCACTTGATGTTACAGTGCAAAAAAGAATACTTGAACTGATCAGGGAACTGCAACAAAAGTATGGCATGTCTGTGATCTTTATCAGCCATGATCTGGGTGTCATTTCTGAGATTGCTGAGGAGGTTATTGTGATGAAAGACGGAGCCATCGTTGAGTCAGGAAGCCTTAACAAGGTTTTCAACTTTCCTGAAAACCCATACACACAAGGACTTCTTGCCTGCAGGCCATTGTTGTCGAAAAATTATAAACGCCTGCCTACTGTTCAGGAGTTTCTGGAGGCCAGGGATAAAAACATAACTAAATATTTTGATAAGAAATATCTGCATGATGACCTTGAAAAGGATGCCACCAAGAGAAAATCCGGCCTGACAGAAAAGCCATTACTAAAAATACGTAATCTCAAAACATGGTTTCCTGGCAAAAGAAATTTTTTCGGGGTTCCCAGGATGTTCGTCAAAGCAGTAGATGATGTCAACTTTGAAGTATATCCGGGTGAAACACTTGGGCTTGTTGGGGAATCAGGATGTGGAAAAACCACGTTGGGAAGAAGCATTTTAAGGCTTATCGAACCCTCGGGGGGATCTGTGTTTTACCGGAATGAGGATTTTCTAAACCTGGGCATCCCTGCTTTGAGAAAAAAAAGAAAGGACCTCCAGATCATCTTCCAGGATCCTTACTCATCACTAAATCCAAGAATTCCTGTTGGAATGGCAATAACAGAACCCATGAAGGTACACGGTTTGCATAATAGTGAAAAAGAACGGAAGAAAACAGCCATCAACCTGCTTGAGAAAACAGGGTTGAACGAATCGTATATGTACCGTTACCCGCATGAGCTCTCGGGTGGACAGCGTCAAAGGATTTGCATTGCTCGGGCACTGGCTGTTCAGCCTTCCTTTATTGTCTGCGATGAATCTGTCTCTGCCCTTGATGTTTCCGTACAGGCACAAATACTGAACCTGCTCAACGACTTAAAAAGGGAATATAATCTGACTTATGTTTTTATTTCCCATGATCTTTCTGTCGTCAAATTCATGTCGGACAGGATGATGGTGATGAACCAGGGAAAAATCATAGAATATGGCGATGCGGACACCATTTATCGCCATCCTGAATCAGATTATACCAAAAAGCTTATTGAAGCTATTCCCGGGGAGCAATAAAATTGATAATGCATAACTTCAGTTTATTTACCTTTGAAGTATTGTTCTTACCTTTTACAGATAGAAGAGCACAAATTGATAATATTTAATATATGGCAAGAAAATGCAAATCCAAAATTAAATCCAGTGGCAGAAAAGAGGAGCTGACACGGTCTATCCTGAAAATATTCAGCACAGACCCTTTGAAATCATTCAACTACAAGCAGATTTCTTCCCGCATGGGCAAGAAAAACAAGACTGAACGCGACCTGATCAGCACCATCATCTTTGAGCTGTTTGAAGATGGCATCATCCTGGAAGTCAGACCGGGATCCTATAAAATGAACCCGGATCATATCAGTGAAGTAGCTCCCCCTCCTTCAACAGTTACAGGAAAAGTAGACATGAAGCAGACGGGAAAAGCCTATATCATACCTGATGAAGGAGGTGAAGACATTTTCATTTCAGCGAACAACACAGGCCATGCCCTGCATGGTGACAAGGTTTCTGTTCGCCTCTTCCCAAAACGCCCGAACAGGAAACTGGAAGGACAGATCACCAAAATCCTGAAAAGAAATAAAGAGCAATTTGTCGGTATCGTCAATATCCTTAAGAATTTCGGATTTTTAATCCCCGACAATACCAATATGCCTTATGATATCTTTATCCCTAAAGAATCGCTGAACGGAGCCAGGGAAGGACAAAAGGCTGTTGCCAGGATCACTGACTGGCCCGAACAATCAAAAAATCCTTTCGGAAAAATAACGGATGTATTGGGTTATCCGGGTGATAACAATGTGGAGATGCAATCCATCCTGGCTGAAATTGAATACCCGCTTTCTTTCCCTGGCAACGTGACAAAAGAAGCTGATAATATTGCCGTTAAGATCCCTGAAAAAGAAATAGCCAAAAG
This sequence comes from Bacteroidales bacterium, assembly GCA_018401355.1. Lineage (GTDB taxonomy): Bacteria > Bacteroidota > Bacteroidia > Bacteroidales > B18-G4 > M55B132. The sequence continues at coordinate 21,978 of JAGYLD010000021.1, read as the reverse complement.
AAAAGATTTCCGGAAAGTTTTCACCATTACCATTGACCCGGAAGATGCCAAAGATTTTGATGATGCGCTTTCCCTTAGAAAACTTAAAAATGGAAACTGGGAGGTGGGTGTTCATATTGCTGATGTCTCCCATTATGTCAGGCCGAAAACACTTCTTGATGAAGAAGCTTATAACAGGGGCACATCGGTTTATCTTGTTGACAGGGTGATCCCTATGCTGCCGGAAAAACTTTCCAACCAGGTTTGTTCCCTGCAGGCCAACACCGATAAGCTTTGTTTTTCTGCTGTCTTCGAAATGAATGATGATGCAGCGGTCCTTTCTCAATGGTTTGGCAAAACCGTGATTAATTCTGACAGGCGGTTTAACTATGAGGAAGTACAAAAGATCATCGAGAGGGGGAAAGGAGAATACGGAGAAGAAATCATGACATTTCATAATCTTGCCTCCCGGCTAAGAAAGGAAAGGTTCCTGAACGGTTCCATCAACTTCCAGACACAGGAAGTCAGGTTTAAACTCGATGAAAACGGAAAACCCATTGACGTACATATCAAAGAACAAAAGGAATCCAACAAGCTCATTGAAGACTTCATGCTTCTGGCCAATAAAAAGGTGGCCGAGTTCATAGGAAAAAAGAGGGGGCGCAGGAAACCGAAAACTTTCGTTTACCGCATCCACAATACACCACAACCTGAAAAGCTTGCAAACTTTGTCGAGTTTTTGGGTCGGTTGGGGTATAAAATGCGAACAGGATCACAACGCACCCTCGCAAAGTCTTTTAACCAATTGTTTAAGGACATAGCCGGAAAAGGGGAAAAGAACATGATTGAAGCCATAGCCATCCGGACCATGGCCAAGGCAGAATATTCAACCAACAATATTGGTCATTATGGCCTGGCTTTTCCTTATTACACTCATTTTACATCTCCCATCCGGCGTTATCCGGACCTTATCGTGCACCGCTTGCTGGAAATATATCTTGATGACGGACCTTCCGTAAACCAGGATGCTTACGAAAAGATATGTGAACATTCTTCTGAAATGGAAAGAAAGGCCATTGACGCAGAAAGAACTTCAGTAAAATATAAGCAAGCCGAATATCTTCTTGATAAGATCGGACATGAGTTTGAAGGCCTGATCAGCGGAGTAAGCAAATGGGGTATTTATGTTGAGATCATTGGAAATAAATGTGAAGGAATGGTAAGATTGCAAGACCTTGATGATGATTTTTATTACCTCGACGAAGAAAACTACCGTGTGATCGGCCAGCGTCATGGAAATCAATATACATTAGGCGATAAAGTTAATATTCGTGTTAAAAAAATAGACCTCCACAAAAAGCAAATGGATTTCGAAATGATTTGACCCGGAACCTTAATTTATTTGCATGCGTATAATAAATGGTGAAATGTTTGTGTTATCGAAGTAGATTTTCCCAACAAATGAAATATAGTTTCTGTTTTTTTCTGTTTATAATAATCCTGTTTTTTTCCAACTGCCATTCGGGCAAACCAGAAATATCCCCATCTGCCAAAGAAGTTGTTCTGGAATATATTAACGGTGTTATCGTTGGAAAGTATTACGATAAATTACCATTATTACTTTCAGATGATTTTGTCAATGAGCTCAGTCCCAAATTCCGTGGTCCGTCTAATAATCACATTATAAGCCAGGGACTTGATGCGCATCGGGAACACTTACAATCTTTGCATCATGAGCGGGATATTTCTGTTAAAATACTGGATGTTATACAGGAAGACAATATCGTGGTTATTATGATGCTTGTTACGCATTCTTACAAAGACGGTAGAAAAGCCACTTTTCCCTGGGCGGGATTTTTTACCGTTGAAGATGGTAAGATCACCAGGGCACGACATATTCACGATACATTGCTGGAATATATTCAATTAAACGAGGTAAGCAGGTAATCAGCTTCTTGATTTTTTCCCTGCTATCCATTGTGACGCTATCCATCCAACAACAGGACTTAACATAAATGACAGGAAAAATGTCCATTCTTCACCCAGTTTGCTTTTTTTACCAGACTTTTCCGCTACGACAAGTGACAATGCATACCACACAATGAACAATATGATAAACCAAAACTCATTCATTTATAATAGATTATCAAAAACAATAGGGGAATAATAATACCCAGGATGGTGAGCCATGCACCTCTTCCTGTTATTCCTGTTTTACCTTTTAAAATAAACAATCCTGTAAAGGCAAGTATCACCAACGCAACAGAAAACAAGTCTGAAAAATATGTCCACCATTTTACAGGATTGTAATGGAGATAATTCATTGGACGTAAAATAGGCCTTTTTTCAACTTTTTCCAGAATTCCTTTGCCGCTACGAAGGTTTGCTTCTATGGTACCGTTTTTAATAAAGATCTTGATAAATCCTTCGGCAGGGAAGATGTGTTGCTTGTATTTAACATCCGTTTCTAATTCATCAAGCATGGAAATAATATCCTCCCTGTCAGGCTGAGAAGGCAGGACAACTTGAACATCCTGCCTTGTCACTTTGTAATTTGGATTCCAGTCATCCAAATGATTGATGGCAATACCTGAAATGGCATATATCAATGTCATACCAAAGAAAATATACCCGAAATCACGGTGTGTGGCACGGATCCATTTTCTCCATTTGAACTTCATGATGCCTACATTGAATCATCACCTGGTTCTTCTTCTGCCGGTGCTTCTTTTATGGTGTATTCAATAGCTGTAATGGAATACTGTGGCTTGTGATAGTGGTTTTCATGATCTTCGTCTTCTTCATGTTCCTCACCCTCAGCATGCATTTCTTCTTCGATCTCTTTTACAACACCTGTCACAACAACATAACCACCTTCCATTTCCGGCGTAAAAGCTGCCATTTCCTCTCCGGGAGTGATTTTTACCCTGAAATCGGGATTGTCGGCAGTAATGAACATTTTTTGTCCGCCATGCCTGCAAACATGCATGATGGTACCTTCAATGGTTATTTCTTCACCGATCATGCCGGCAGCTTTTTCCTGGAAATCATTTACTTCAACGGCTGTTGATGTTACCTCAATAGTTTCTTCTTCTGCAACCGTTTCTGCTTCCTGTTTTTGTTGCATATTACCACCGCAAGCAACAAATATTGAAGCGGCTACGAATACAAACAATAATTTTCTGAACATTTTACCTCCTGTGTTTTAATTTGATTGGGTGGACAAATATAAACTATCATTCAAAATCTTCCTGAGAAAATTCAGGAATTATTTTTATTCCATCGTATTTCTTCTCAACACCATTCTGGTAAGTCACCACAACGAAAGGCAATCCGTCTTCATTATAGCTGATCCATTTCCCGTGTTTTCTTCCCATAACATATTGGCCTTCGTCTTTTTTATTGCCATTGCTCCAGTAATAAATATGTTCGCCATGAGCATTGTCCTCAATAAAACGACCCTTAAAAGCAATGTTTCCGTTGGAATAATAGTATTTCCATTCTCCATCCCGCATGCCTTCAAGGTATTCTCCCTCCTCACGGTGATCTCCCAACTCATAAATCCAAAATCCTTCTTCCTCACCCTGATAATATTCTCCCTGGGTAATAATATTCCCAAGTTCGTCATATTCTGTCATCAATCCGTCCGACAAACCATTGGCAAATTTTTCTTCCCTTAACAAAATCCCTGAATCGTAATACCATTTCCATTCACCAATGGGTTGACCTTCTTCATTATATTTTCCCGTCTGTTCTGTTTTTCCGTTTTTATGGTAATAAGTCCATTTTCCAACTTTCATGTCTTTGTCATACTTTCCTTCTGCTTTCAGGGAACCATTGTCGTAAAATTCTTTCCATTCGCCATTTCTTTGTCCCTGCTCAGTTATAATACCTTCACCAATGACCACCCCGTTTTTATAAATATAGGATTTTTCAACTTCTCCCTCTTCATTGTATTCTCTCCATATTCCTTCCGGTTTATCTTTTTCATTGTATGTTGCTCTTACTTTAATCTTTCCTGAAGGGTAATATTCCGTTTTAACTTCCAGCGCCTGTAATTCTTTCACATTCATTTGTTTATCCCCATTCACATATTTTGCTGCTGTGATCAAACCGCCTTTTTCATCATATTCCTTGAAATATCCATGTTTAACGCCATGTTTATATGTTCCCTCCATCTGCAGGTTTCCGTTTTCATAGAAGAATTTCCATTTTCCGTGTTTGCTTCCCTTGCTGTCATAACGGTTTATCCTTTCCCTGTCAGTAATATATCCCTTTTTATATGTGATCAGCTCAATAATGTTTCCTGTAGTATCAAATGCTTTTGCGAGCCCATTTTCCAATCCATCAACATAATTTATTGCTTTTTTTATCTTTCCATCAGGAAAATAATGCGTTGAAACACCCTCTTTAATATCGTTTTCAAAGTTTTCTTCAATGATCTCATGTTCCCTGTATGTTATCCTTGGTCCTTCTTTTTTGCCTTTTTCGTAATTGATGATCAACTTTAATGATCCACCATTGTCATAAAACTTCCATGTGCTGTCGAGCAGGAAATTTTTCCTGTTGCCTTCTGATACCAGTACACCTTCTTTATTGTATGTTTTCCAGTATCCATCGGGTTTTCCTTCCCGAAGATTGCCTTCACTGGATTTTACTCCATTTTCATGATAAAAAACATTGAACCCATCAGGATCTATTTCCTGTTGCGGAAATACGCTTAGGAAAATACCTGACAAAAACAGTGTGAATATTAATTTTATGTTTTTCAACAATAACATCGACTTTAAATGGAACCTCATTTGATCAAACCAACTTTCCTGGAAATATCCAACATCCTTTCTATTGGTTTTCTTGCCCTGTCCATCAAATCTTTATCCATAATGATGTCAGGCTTTTCATTCTTTAAACAAAGATAAAGTTTTTGCATGGTATTCATCTTCATGTAGGGACAATCATTGCATGAGCAGGTCTCATCCGTTGGCACGATGATGAATTCCTTTTCAGGGGATTCCTTTTTCATCTGATGCAGAATTCCTGTTTCTGTAGCTACAATATATTTGTTTGCATCATCTTTTACCGTGAAATTAAGCATGGCAGTTGTAGAACCAATAAAATCAGCAATTTCCAGTACCTGTGGTTTACATTCAGGATGAGCTATTAGTTTTGCATCCGGATTTTCAACCTTTAAATCAATTATGGCTTCGGTTTCCAGTATATCATGAACTTCACAAGTACCATCCCACAAAACCATGTTCCTACCGGTAACTTTGTTTATATAAGCTCCAAGGTTTTTATCCGGGGCGAATATTATCTTCTCATCCCTGGGAAATGACTCAACGATCTTCACAGCATTGGAAGAAGTACAAATTACATCAGACATGGCCTTGATGGCAGCAGTGCAGTTTACGTAAGAAACCACTATGTGATCATGATGCTTTTCCTTAAACGTTCTAAATTCATTGGGCGGACATGAGTCTGCAAGAGAACATCCTGCATTCAGATCCGGCAGCACCACAGTTTTACCTGGATTCAGTATCTTGGCTGTCTCTGCCATAAAATGAACACCTGCAAAAACGATTATATCACTCTCTATATCAATTGCCTTTTGAGCAAGTCCCAAGCTATCTCCCACGTAATCAGCAATATCCTGAATCTCTGAAACCTGATAATAATGCGCAAGCAATACTGCATTCTTTTCCTTTTTCAATTTTAAAAATTCATCCTTATAATTCATTTACCTGAATGCTTTTATTAATATTAATATATTTTTAATATATTTTATTATTATTATTATTCCTGTTAGTTGTATTGATAATTTTTTCGTTTTTTTCTTGACAAATTGATTTATACATTAATATTAACAGGAAATTAAACATGTTATTTTAGCCAAAACCTTAATTATAAGTGATTTTAATATATTTTTTCACACTGTTTATAATACGCGTGGTTTAAAAAATTATCATTATAAACAGAAAAGTTTTGTTAATAGATGTTGGTTAAAAAAACATAAATTGTTTAAAAATTATTTGTCAAATGACATTTTCCAAAAATAGATAATGTTTCCATGATATTTTAACATGATTTAACAAGTTAATGTTTATAAATTAAAAATAATTGATATTTAATTGATTATAAAAATTATCGATTTTTGGAAAGTTTTAAAAAGGTTGAAAAACAGATGAATAAATTACTAAAAAAGTAAAATGACTACATTTGTATTACAAAATTATCAACAATGAGCGAAAAAGCAAGAATGGCATACATTGCAAGTGATCATGCAGGATTTCCGTTAAAAAAATTCCTTCATGATAAATTGAGTGAAGCCGGAATTAAGGTAAAGGATTTTGGTACGGATTCAGAAAATAGTGTAGACTATCCTGATTATATACACCCTCTTGCCAGGGCTATTAATGATGGAGAAAATGCAATAGGTGTGATTGTTTGTGGTAGCGGAAACGGGGCACAAATGACTGCTAATAAATACAGGAAAATACGAGCTGCATTATGCTGGACAAAAGAACAGGCATTTCTTGCAAGGCTGCATAATGATGCCAATATTATTTCTCTGCCGGGAAGGTTTGTAGAATTTGATGATGCCTGGGAAATGGTAGAAACATTCCTGGATACTGAATTTGAAGGAGGAAGGCATGAGCGCAGGGTAAGAAAGATATCTGAATTGCCGGAATAACATGTCAGAAAAACACAAGCTGTTTCTGAAGGATTCTGAAAAAGTTGCATTTGATGCTGATCACAGAAAAAGGATCAGCTTCAATATGTCAAAATATGATGTTGCTGTTGAAAAAGGCAAAAGCATTTATAATAATCTGGAGACAGCCAGGAAAAAGGCATCGGAAACAAAGCTAAAGGTCATCCGGGACCTTGACAATTATATTATAGATTTCACCGAGAATTTTGAGAAAAGGGGAGGAAAAGTACTTTTTGCAGAATCAGATAAAAATGCGGCACAATTTGTATTGGATATTGCCCTGAAGAAGGGAGCTAAAAAAGTTGTGAAGTCGAAATCGATGATCACTGAAGAAATTGAGCTCAATGAACTTCTAGAGAAAAATGGAATAGAATCGCTGGAAACAGACCTGGGGGAATATATTGTTCAGATTGCTGGTGAGAAACCCTATCACATTGTTACACCTGCAATGCACAAATCAAAGGAAGATATTGCAAAGTTGTTTCATGAAAAATTTGGTATTTCCAGGGAAAGCACCCCGGAAGAAATAACATCATTTGTAAGGGATTTGCTTAGGGAAAAGTTTCTGGAAGCTGATATAGGCATAACAGGTGCAAATTTTGTGGTTGCAAACCAGGGAGCCATTGCTTTAACGGAAAACGAAGGAAATGGATTTATGGCCTTTTCTTTTCCAAAGACACATATTGTTATTTGTGGCATAGAAAAGATCATTCCTGATATGCAGGATCTGGATATCTTTTGGCCGTTGCTTGCTACCCATGGAACAGGACAGCCGATGACCGCTTATAATTCTTTGATATCAGGACCGGGGCAACCAGGCGAACCCGACGGGCCGGAAGAAATGTATGTTATTTTTTTAGATAATGGACGAACAAACCTGCTTGCGACAGAACGCCAATGGGTTGCTCTTTCATGCATACGATGCGGAGCATGTTTGAACGCTTGTCCGGTTTACAGGAACATTGGAGGGTATACTTATGGTACAACCTACAGCGGACCCATCGGATCAGTGATCACTCCGTACCTAAAAAGTATTGACAATTACAAACATTTAAGTTTTGCTTCTTCTCTCTGTGGTAAATGTACAGAAGTATGTCCTGTTAATATTCCCCTGCATGAATTACTGCTTGTAAACAGGAATGCATCTGTTGAAAAAGGATATACTACTACAATGGAAAAAACAACCATGTGGGGGTGGAAGAAAATGATGCTGAACAGTAAATATATGGACATGTTCAATGGAAAATTAAAAAATTGGTTTCTCTCAAAATTTTTCAGAAAAACATGGGGAAACCACAGGGAGCTGCCACAAATAAGTAATAAATCTTTCCGTAAACAATACCGTGAGAAATACCAAAAGGATTAATTGAATAATTCTTTCAGCTTGCTTCCAAGATCTTCACCACGAAGATTCCTTGCAATAATTATTCCTTCAGGGTCCAGCAGAATATTTGATGGAATGGCGATAATACCGTAAGGTTCAGCCGCTTCACTTTGCCATCCTTTCAAATCTGACATATGATACCACATGAGTTCATCCTCAATGATGGCATCTTTCCACTTTCTGCCGTCTTTGTCGAAGGATATTCCCAGAATTTCAAAGCCCTGGTCATTATATTTTTTGTAATTTTCAACAAGGTTTGGGTTTTCCCTTCTGCATGGACCACACCAGGATGCCCAGAAATCAACCAACAGATATTTGTCCCTGGCAATGTCTTCCAGGGAAATAATGTTTCCGCTGGTGTCGGGAAGTGAAACAGGAATAAATGGCTGACCTACGGCTACGCGGTTCAGCACCTCCAACCTGTCGTTGAGTCTGATTGTGTATACCGAATTATCAAGGCTTTCATTAAGAGAATCCAGGATGACCTTCAGATCCTCAATCTCATAATTGTAAAGGTTTTTTGCTGCAATGTAAGGTGCAACAGGCGAAGAAGTGTTGTTGATAATATATTGATATGCAAGGGCATCTTTGTCATCATACAAGGCATACAGCGTTTCTTCAAGTTCTTTTTCCAAGGCCTCATCACCACTTGCTTCGCGCATTTGTCCGTATACTTCTCTGATTTCATCCATGATCATCTTTTCGGCACTCAGGAACTTTTCATATTCCGTGTTGGATTCAGAACCTTCTATGGTGGTTTGACTGAGATCCGAAGCAATTACGTTCAGCTTTATTTCAGAGCCTTCCAGGAAGAATGGGATGTAATATTTTTCTCCGGGTACCAGGATATAATGCAACTCAGGAAGACCAATTTGGCCTGTAAAAGAAAATGATCCTTCCTGAAGCTGAGTTGAGTCAATGATGACAAAAGTCCCCTTTTCACGCTTTTTAAGGTATACCCAGCCATCAGAAATACTGTCGATGTTTCCGGTCAGTGAAAAATCATTAAGCTGACTGGTGTTTTTTTGTTCACAAGAAGTTAGAAGGCCAAAAAGTATGGCAAGGACAAATAAATTTTTCATAGATAGATATGTTAATAATGACAGACTGTAAAGATAATTACTTTTTCCTCTTTCTGACCACATATTCTCCAATTACGATCAGGGCGACCGATACAGCTGTACTGATGATCACCCTTCCCAATGTTTGAAAAAATTCATTGAACCTGAACACCTCCAGGAAAAAAAGAAGCAGATGATGGAAAAAAACGAGGATGAGTGTATACATAAAGAACCATGAAAAACCCATATCACGGATTGAAGGTTCCATTCCAGGTTCAAGCTCCCTGTTTGCACTAAGCAGTCGTATTGTGCCCGGCCTTAAAAATGCCACCAGGGTTGTTGCGGCTGCATGCATGCCAATGGTGTGTGAGAAGAAATCAATGGTAAGCCCAAGAAAAAATCCAGAAAATAAAATCAGCCATTTGGGAGTATCAAAAGGCAGTATAAGGATGAAGAGCACATAATAATAAGGATTGATATACCCGTTGATCTGAATGTTGTTGAACACCAGTACCTGAAGCAAGACCAGCAAAATGAAACGTATAATATTTTTAACCACGGGGTTACTCATTTTCAGGTTCTTTCATTAATTGTCTTTGTTGTTTTTCTTGTAGGTTTTTCAGGATATAAGCATTTTTTATTTTGCCAAAGTCGTTGGAGAGTTTAATCCTGGCCGTATTAAAATTACTTTTTTGTTCCCTGTCAAACTCTTCTATGGTTCCAATAAGAACCCCTTCCGGGAAAAAGAATGAATAGCCACTGGTTATAATGGTATCCCCTTTTTCTAAGATGATGTGGTTTGGAATATCCTGCAAAGTAACAAACAAATGGTTTTTGCCATCCCATATAACATTGGCCAGCTGGTCGTTTTTCTTTATCCTGGCGCTAAATTTTGATTCTTTGTGTAAAAGTGACATAACGGTACAGAAACTTTCTGATGTTTCCACCACAATGCCAACGATCCCATTTGAGGAAACCACACCCATTTCTCTTTCTATACCATGTTTCCTGCCTTTGTCGAGCATTAAATAATTATTTCTTTTGTTTATGGAATTGCTAATAATTTTCGCGGGGATATAGCGAAATATGGTATCCATGAATACATAGCTGATGGTATCAGATATTAGGAATGAGCTTTCCAGGATGGAGCGCAATCTTGCATTTTCTTTTAAAAGAACTTCATTGGATCTTCTCAGGTAGAAATAGTCATCCACATTGGCATACGTTGAATTGATATTCCCGATCAGTTGATTAGAGGTATTAAAAAAATGGGTGTGCGGATAAGGATTATTATTGACCATCAATGAGATGGCAATAACTTCCAGGATAACAAACAAAAAGAAGTAATAGTTTTTATTAAAGAATGCAAACAGTGTTCGCATGGCAATGGTATGGATTTAAGCAATTCATTCTTACTTGATAAGGAACGGGAACTTATCGAAGTTTTTCAATGCTATACCGGTTCCTCTTGCTACCGCCCTCAGTGGATCTTCTGCCATATGAATGGGTAGTTTTGTTTTCATGTGCAATCTTTTATCAAGTCCACGCAACATTGACCCTCCGCCTGCAAGGTAAATGCCGGTACGGTAGATATCTGCAGCCAATTCTGGCGGGGTCATTTCCAAAGCGTTAAGCACTGCAGCCTCGATCTTGGAAATGGACTTATCCAGGGCATGTGCAATTTCTGCATAATTGACTGTAATTTCCTTGGGTATTCCTGTAAGCATATCCCTTCCGTGCACAGCAAAATCATCCGGAGGTGAATCCAGTTCAGGCAATGAAGAACCGGCTTCAATTTTTATTCTTTCAGCGGTCCTTTCTCCAACGTTTATATTATGTTGCTTGCGCATATATTCTATAATATCATAATTGAAATCATCGCCTGCGATCCTGATAGATTTGTTGTTGACGATGCCACCCAGGGCTATCACAGCGATCTCACTGGTGCCGCCCCCTATGTCAATGACCATATTTCCGGTTGGTTCCAGAACGTCAATACCGATGCCGATAGCTGCTGCCATGGGTTCATGGATCAGCTTGACCTCTTTTGCCCCTGCTTGCTCTGCGGAATCTTTTACAGCCCTTTCTTCTACCTCTGTGATGCCAGAAGGAATACAAATGACCATCTTTAATGCCGGAGGGAAAATGGATTTCTTAGGGAAGATCATCTTGATCATTTCCCGGATCATAAATTCTGCAGCCTGAAAGTCGGCAATAACCCCATCGCGAAGCGGCCGGATCGTTTTGATGTTCTCATGTGTTTTTCCATGCATCATCATGGCCTTCTTGCCTACAGCAATGATCTTTCCGGTATTATGTTCTATAGCTACGATGGATGGTTCATCCACGACAACTTTATCGTTGTATATGATGATGGTATTGGCTGTCCCAAGGTCGATAGCAATTTCTTTGGTTAAAAAGGAAAATAGTCCCATATAGCCTTTAATGAATGTTAATGTTTAAAATGCCGGTTTCCTGTGAATACCATTGACATTTTGTTGTTGTTGCAATAATCAATGGATTCTTTGTCCCTGACCGAACCACCAGGCTGTATAACAGCCTTGATCCCAGCCTTATGAGCGATCTCAACAGAGTCCGCAAATGGGAAAAAAGCGTCTGAGGCCATGACAGCCCCGTTGAGGTCCAGTTCAAAAGAACGGGCCTTTTCGATGGCTTGCCTCAGAGCGTCCACCCTTGAAGTCTGGCCCACCCCGCTGCCCAGCAACTGCCTGTCTTTAACCAGGACGATGGCATTGGATTTGGTATGTTTTACTACCTTATTGGCAAACAATAGATCCTGCTTTTCTTCTTCTGTGGGTGGCTTCCCGGTGACCACCTCCATTTCATTCAATGTAACGGGTAATTCGTCCTTATCCTGGAATATAACTCCGTTTAGCAATGATTTATATTGTTTGTGTGGGAATTCCAATGACTTCTCCTTCAAAATTATTCTATTTTTCTTTGACTTCAACATTTCCAGGGCATTTTTTTCATATCCCGGAGCAAGGATGACTTCAAAGAAGAGCTTGTTGACTTCTTCAGCAGTTGCGTCATCAACAAAAGTATTGGTAATGAGGATACCACCATAAGCTGAAACAGGATCACCGGCAAAAGCTGCAAGGTATGATTCTTTCAGATCCTTCCTGGTGGCCACACCACATGCATTTGTATGTTTTAGAATGGCAAATGTTGTGTCCTGAAACTCACGGATGAGATGAATGCCGGCATCAATATCTACCAGGTTGTTATAACTGATCTCTTTGCCATGGAGCTGTTCAAAGACATCATCCAGTTTTCCGTAAAAACTGCCTTTTTGATGCGGGTTCTCTCCATATCTTAATGATAATACCGTGGAAGAGGAACATTTGAACACAGGCAGGTTTTCATCCTTGTTAAAATATTGAAAAATTGCGGTGTCGTAAGCTGATGATATTTCAAATGCTTGTGTGGCAAAATACCGCCTTTGTGCCAAAGATGATGAACAACTTTTTTCTTTCAGGATGGAGATGAGCTCATCATAAAAGGAGGAAGAGGGGATGATCAGCACATCGTTGTAGTTTTTTGCTGCTGCACGAATAAGAGATATTCCACCAATGTCGATTTTTTCAATGATCTCTTCAGGGCTGGCGCCCGAGGCGACAGTGTTTTCGAACGGATAAAGGTCAACGATCACAAGATCGAATTCAGGAATTTTATATTCTTTCATCTGGGCCTTGTCGCCATCATTGGACCTTCTTCCAAGAATACCTCCAAAGACTTTAGGGTGTAGTGTTTTTACGCGCCCACCCAGGATGGAAGGATAACTGGTCAGCGATTCAACAGTTTGAGCTTCAATACCATTTCTGATAATATGGTCATATGTACCTCCGGTTGAATAGATGTTAACTCCCAGTTTGTTGAGCAGGCTTGTAATCTCATCAAGACGGTCCTTATAATATACAGAAATGAGTGCATTCTTGATTTTCTTATCCATAAATCTATGCTTTTTCAACCTCCTGATCGTGAGTGTCAAAATTAATGCTAATTTTTTAAAGTATTTGCATAACTTTACAATTTGTTGATGTATCAATAAAGTATCATGATAGTCATTCGGTTAATAAGAGAAAGTTTCATCTTTGCTCTGCAACAGCTTGTGGTAAATAAAACCCGTACCACCCTTACCTTACTGGGCATTACGATAGGTATTTTTTGTATTATTTCCATTTATACGGTGTTTGATTCCATGGAAAGTAACATAAGGAAAGGAATAGAGTCATTGGGCGACAATGTCCTTTTCGTTCAGAAGTGGCCCTGGGCGATGGGAGGTGACTATCCCTGGTGGAAATACCTTAACAGGCCTGAACCAACCATGGATGATTTGAAGGCCATCGACCGCAGGAGCCTGCTTGCCGAAGCCAGTTCCCTTTTTGTTGGCACCAGCAGAACCATAAAATACCATAATAATTCTATTGAGAACACCAATATCTTAGCGGTTTCCCAGGATTATAGCCGCACGATGCCCTTTGATTTATCAGAGGGCCGGTATTTTACACCCACAGAATCTAAAAGTGGAAGGCCGGTAGCTGTGATAGGTTCAGAAATTGCAGAAAACCTGTTTCAGGGAATAGACCCCATCGGGAGAAGAATGAAAATCTTTGGAAGGAAGGTTGAGGTCATCGGGGTGATGACAAAAGAGGGAGAAGACTTTTTTGGCAATACCTCCGATGATCAGGTGATCATACCCATCAATTTTGCCAGAAACGTGCTTAGCATTAGAAAGATGTCAACGACCATTCTTGTGAGAGCCAGGCCAAATATATCAAATGAACAGCTCATTGATGAGCTCACCGGCATCCTGCGATCGGAACATAAATTAAAACCGGCTGAAGAAAATGATTTTGCCATCAATGAAACCGATATTATCAACAAAGGTTTTGATCAGCTTTTTGGTGTGATCGCTGTTGTTGGTTTTATCATAAGTGTTTTTTCCCTGTTGGTGGGAGGTTTTGGAATAGCCAATATCATGTTTGTTTCTGTCAGAGAAAGGATCAACATTATCGGGATACAAAAATCGCTTGGAGCAAAGCGCTACTTCATTCTTTTGCAGTTTCTCTTTGAGGCCATGTTCCTGGCAATGATAGGAGGGTTAATAGGGATAATCTTTGTTTTTATCCTATCATTGGCAGGAGAAAGCTTATTTGATATGGAACTTACACTGACATTGCAAAACATCATGATCGGTGTGATCGTGTCATCACTGATTGGCTTGTTGTCCGGAATCATTCCATCATATATGGCTTCCAGGCTGGATCCGGTGGAAGCCATCAGGTCCAATGCTTAATAGAAATATCTTCTGTTATCTTCAATATCCGTATTGTCTTTGATGGCCCTGTATGGATAATTGTTTTCTACCCTTCTGGCAAACTCGTTTATGGCGTTGTTTTTGTAAAGGTCGTAGCTTCCAAGCTCCGGCACTTCGCCGAAACGGTCGAGAATAATGGCAAAAACGGCACCATTGCCTTTGATGGGTGCCCTGAATTCATTTTCATCCATGGCGAAGATGGTTCCAATCACTTCATGTTCTGCGCCAAAACCCGGGATATTCCTTGAGTCGAAGGTGAGGGTGATGTTGGTATCCAGATCGAAATTCAAGTTGCTTGCGATGAGGTTGACATCGTTCAAACCACTTTCTTCGATCATTTCAACGATGTATTCCCCTTTCTTTTCATTCTTAATATTGTTGATCAACCGTTCTTTCATTTCTTCCAGAGGAATAATGCCTTCCTGCCGTTCGTTGGTGATGGCGGCTACGAGGTACTTACCGTCAAGGTCGAACACCGGGCTTACATTTCCAACCCTGGCGTTGTCGCTGAACGTCCACTGGATGACATTACGCGGATTATCAAGTCCCGGAATGGCATTGTTCATCTCCTTCATGTAAGTGGCTGATTTCTTGTCGAGACCCTGATCTATTGCTGCCTGCTCAAACTTCTCTGCTGTGTTATTTTCTCCTGCAAACATACTGGCTTCAGTGTAAACATTTTGGAAGGTCTCAGAACTGGGCACTACAGCACGGTTGATGATGGCTACCCTGGCCTTCTTTTTCGGCTTCAGCTTGCCGGTGATACGCAGGATATGATATCCAAAGGGTGATTCAACCATTTTCACATCTCCGATATTTCCTTCAACGACTGCTTTGTTGAATGCGTGAACCATGGAGCCATCAGCAAACCATCCCAGGTCTCCCTGGTTGTTTTCTACCGATCCGTCATCAGAGAATTGAACTGCAAGATCTTTAAGTTTCGCAGGATATCTGCGAACCACATTGTATAAGCTGTCAGCTAAGGATTTGGCCTGATCAATGGTTCTGTTATTATTTTCTGCAGCCCTGAAAGCACCACGATAAGCAATCAGTATGTGTTCAGCCTTGAGAGAATCAGGCCTGTAATCGACATCCATCAGCTTGGCCATATGCCATGCGTTGTCAAGGAAATATGGCTCAATAAATGTACCTGGCCTGGCATCAAAGGCAACGGTATCGATTGGAATGGATAAAACGCCTTCCAACCACCAGGTGCTGTCGTATCTGTTGTCTGAAGTGGCATTCACAAACATGGGCACGTTTTCGGTGTACTGAAATTCCTGGAAGATCCTTCTGACTTCAGCTTCGGTCTTTTCGTAATCTTCCTCAGAGGGTTCTACTTCGAAAACAATGTAATCAATGTCACGGGTATGCTCCTGTTCAAACTTTTGCTTGTTTTCAGCATAATACTTTTCGTAGTCCTTGTCGGTGTAAGAGATCAGCGAATCTGAAACATCGGCATATTTCTTATAAGCATAACGAAATTCAGCATTTTTCTTCTGGTTTTCGTATTGCTGTCTGGCAAAAGCTTCGGGTACGTAAAATCCTTTGCTGATAAGGTTGCTATATTTTGTGTTCAGTCGGTCGCGCTTGATGAACTTTTCAAAACCAACCCATTGCCTGCGCTGTTGTGGATCCATCTGACTGAGGTTCTGAAGATAGCGGATAACAAATTCACGATCAAACTGGCCGGTTTCCGGATTTGTAAAATATTGCAGGATAAGCCTGTGGGGATTCTTTCCCTGAATGAGATCGAAAAGCTCATCGCTGGAAACATTCAAGCCAAGTTTTTCATATTCCTGGTCCATGATGATCTCATTAACCATCTGGTCCCATGTGTTGTTTCTGACAGTAAATGCTTCCCCGAAAGTAAGATTTTCTTTCTGCTGGTTTAGCTTCTGTGCTTCTAAGTTTTCCTCCACTTTATAGTTGAAGTCGGTGTAAGGGATCTCTACTCCGTCAACAACACCAACATCTTTATAACTGTTGGGAGTAGCCCTGAAAAGGTCGCTAAGAACAAATGCGGCGATAGCGACACCAACAAAAACAACAGCTAATCCGGAATGTTTTCTGATTCTACCTATTACAGCCATTTTATCGAATTTTTAAAAGAGTGTGCAAATGTATAATTAAATTTTTTAATTGCCGAATTATTCATGTAATTTTAAGTGTACCTGATCGATACGGTTTCCACTGGAATGAATAATGGAAAAAACCATGTTTTCAATAACAATTTTTTCATTGATTTCCGGGATGCTTTCATGGTGCTGAAGGATTAGTCCTGCAAGAGTTTCATAGTCTTCAGATTCAGGAAGCTCTAAGGAATATTTTTCATTAAGATAATCAATCTCCAACCTTCCTGAGAAGAGATACTCTCCGTTGCCCAGGTCTTTTTCCGTCAGGTCTTCTTCATCATATTCATCTTCAATCTCTCCAAATATCTCTTCAATGATGTCTTCCATGGTTACCAGCCCGGAGGTGCCACCAAATTCGTCTACTACGATGGCAATGCTTTTATGTTCCTGGATGAACATGGAAAGGACATTCTTGGCCAGCATGGTTTCCGGAACAAAAAAGATGGGCCTCATAATAGAAAGGATGTTGTCTGGACTTCGAAACAGATCAGAATGATGTGTATATCCTTTGATGTCGTCAAAGGATTCACTGAAGACCGGTATTTTTGAAAAACCGGTATCAATGAATTTCTTCCTCAGGTTTTCGATGGTATCATGGTCGTCAATTGCTTCGATGTCTGTCCGGGGAACCATGCATTCCCTGATTTTTATATCCCTGAATTCAATGGCATTTTGAAACATTTGAATTTCCTGGATGTTGTCGTTATCATATGTTGTGTCACCGGTAAACTCTTTAACATAGTTGTTAAGGTCGAAGGCGGAGAAAACATACAGGTTATTCGTGGGTTTTTGCCTGAAGAACAGGAAAAGTATTGTTTCTCCCAGGATGGTGAAAAACAAGATGAGCGGGTAAAAAAGTATGTAAAAAATAAAAACGGGTAAGGCAAAGATGTTCAGGATCTTGTTCGGATTGATCCTGAAAAGGGTTTTTGGCAGGAACTCTGCGGCAAACAATATCAGCAGGGTTGCCAGAATGGTCTGGATGATAAGAATGAGAAACTCTCTGTTGAGGTTCTCAGGCAGAAAACCTATGATAACGGGCTCAAGGATATTGGCCATGGCAATACCATACAGAACCAGTGCAATGGTGTTGCCAAGTAACAAAGCACCGATAAAACGTGAAGGATTATTATTAAAGAAAGAAATAATCTTAGCCGACAGAAGGCCTTTGCTTTTGTCAATTTCGACTTTCAGGTTGTTGGATGTCACATAGGCGATCTCCATTCCTGAAAAAAATGCAGATAATATGAGGGTAATGACGACAATCAGCCAGTTATCCATGTGTGAAAAATTATCTTGGTAGGGTATCGTCTTCAACCATCAGGTCTCCTGTTGGATGTTTCAGCTTTCGCTTGCTGAAGGTTTGGTCAGATTCAATCCCATCTCCATAAAGAACTCCGTTTTCCGTTGTAAGTTTAACAAACTTATTTGAATAAATCAATTCTTTCGTCTGGTCCCAGATCAATTCCTCGGTATTCAACTGTTCTTTTGTTTCGTGGTTAATAACGACAACATCGCCCCTGGCTTCCATCATTTGTCTGTTTTCATAGTTTATACCATAGTCGGCTGTCAGGATGGTTTTTTCATTTTGGAGGGAGTCATAAAAAATTACCTTGAAGCCATCGGGGAATTCCATGTATGGATTTTTTCCTGTATAGTTATGCATGAGGGGGCTGTTGAGTTTCACCTGCAGCATGCTTTTTTCTGTGTATTGAAATTCTATTTCACTTGCTGTGACATCCGGCATGGTGTCAAGCATACTGTCCATGGCCTGTATATCACTGAGCTTGTTTTTACAGGCAAAAAGCATTGTTGCCAACAAGAAGACAACAATGCTTTTAATGATCAATACGGGATTTCTCTTTTTCATTTTTGCAAACAGGACAGGGAATGCCAGTTTTACTTTGCTGCCCTGACCTTGGTTTTTTCATTGATCCAGCATTCGACAGTATAATCATCTCCTTCATTCAGGTTATTGAAAAATATCTTGTCGATAGAGGGAAAATATGCTTTGTAAGTTGCAATCCTGCTGTTTGCAACTTCAGCGATTTCGGGATCGATGCTTTTGGCGCGATAGAACTTATCTACGGCTGCCCAGTAGGCAACTTTTTTAGTGAATTCATCCGTGCCACAGTTTGAAGCACTTTCGGCATACATGTCTCCGATAATGATCAGTGGATGGCCATCATCGGGACGGGCTTCCAGTGATTTCAGGGCATAGGTCCTGGCAACCGGAAAATTTTTCAACTGTTTGTAAGCGCTGGCAAGCAAAAGGTAACTGTCTGCAACATCATCCGTGTCTTCCAGTTTGTTTCCTTCCTTGAGGTATTTGGTTGCTTTAAGGTATTCTTCCTTTTTCATCAGCATTTTACCGATAAGAAAAGCCGATTCAGGACTTGGATCCAGTTCATACAAACTGAGCGTGGCATCGAAATAAAGCTGGTCTTCTGTACACTTTTTCTTGTCAAGAATTTTGATTATCTTTTTCAGGAGGTCCACATCTTCGGGTGTCTCACTGTATTTTTTACCATAGATCTTTAGGAGTGCTTCGCATGTGGCGTAAGGTTCAAATGTGAGGTCTATGTTCCCTTTTACATTTACCCAATTAGTCTTTTTACGCTCATTGTCAGCATATTTCTTCAGATTATGGTCAATGATCTTACTGCATTTATCATAAATATCGAATATGACGTCTTCCGGAGCTTTGCCTTCATCGATCATTTTTTTTGCGGCACGCATGTAAAACACAAGGACATCAGGATAGGAATTGTTGCCATCCAGATCAACGGAACGACCAAGGATCTTATAGATTTCTTCATAATCCTGAGGACGGTAGGAATAAAGGTCAACACCCTTACGGCCAAGAACATAGCCTTCTTTGTTGAAATACCTGATGCGTTTGTCATAAACCATCATAAGCGTATCGATCAGCTTTTCCTTTTCTTCTTCGTTTTCAGCATTCTTGATCCTCCATTCAGTGATCTTGATACCGTCAAGGTAAACGCTTTGTCGTGAAGCCGGACAGTTATTAAAGACCCAACGCCATGGTTTGATGGCATCTTTTACAGATATATTTTTGTATTTGCTGGCCTTCCATTGCTTGTAGGATTCAAGGTAAAGTGAAAGGTTAATGATACACTTTACACTGTCGTTACCGTATTTCGAGATTTTTTCCTGCGGGGTACCAGCAACATTTTCCTGGGCATATAAATATCCTGCGGATAAGGACAGGATAAAAATGATCAGAATTGAAATAACCTTTGATTGCATTTTTAATGTATTAATTATTTATACTTTCTCCTAATGAACCAATTTTCATAGATGGATAATCCCAGTGTAAATTTAACAAAATTTTCCCTGATCAGATTATCGTTTGTTGTTCCAAACTTACCGAATTCAAATCCAAGGTTGAAAGTAGATTTGGATCTTACTATCGGTAAACCAAAACCAAAACTTATGCCAATTTCGTTCAGATGGTTGCCTTTCAGGTAAATATTTGTATGTGAATATCTGAATCCCAATCTGTAACGTATTTTTTTTAGGTAGGATTTGATGGCATCATGGTCGGGGATAAATTCTCCCCCAACAGATATATTCCAGCTATTTGCCAGCGAGTCGCTGATGCCAAAAGATTTGTATTTTGACCATTCCTGCCAGTTAAAGTCTATGCCTATTTTCCAGTGCATGGGTTGTTCAAGCACAAGTCCACCACCTATTTGTGCAGGTAGCAGAACCTTTCCCTTGTCTTCTGTTGTGCTGATGATGGTATCTCCCAGGTATTCCGGGTTACTAAGCCCTCCGATAAAAGTACTTGCCAAATACTCAATCCTGGAATTAAGATTTGCTTCAGGTGCAAAGGTCATTCCTGCGGAGATGTACTGCCCGTTTTTAAGTTCTTTTTTAAACAATAAGCCCAGGCTATAGGATAGGGCGCTTATTCGCACATTGCCTCTTAATTTTGCATTCAGATAATTGTCCACAGAATCGGGAAAAAGCACATTCCTGGTTTTATCAATATTCCCGAAATTGTAGTACATGTTGGCACCCAGCGACCAGTTTTTATGAAGCTTTATGGCTGCACCCACATAGGCCTGGTTCATTCCTCCTGAACCAATATATTGTATTTTGGTGTTTCCTATGTTATTAAGGTAGATGTCATCAACAATATTATATCCAACATCACTGTAAGGTACGATACCAAAACTGCTTTTAAGCCATCTTGTGATGGGAAAACCAAACAGCAGGTGATTTAAAGAAGCATAGGTGCCGGTTTCAGAGGCATTGACGCTTTTGAGTGTCCTGTTGGTTGCCAGGATGCCTCCGTCGAAGATGAATGATGTTGAATCGAATGAGGAGTAAGTGGCCGGGTTATACATGTTAACAAGCCCTTCACCGCTGGCAGCATTTCTGATGCCACCCATAGACATCAAAACAGTGTTGTAGCTGTCGCTTCTTAATTTCCCAATACCAAATATGGAATATGGAGAATGAATCCTTATCTGTGCGAAGGAGTTCAGGGTAAAACCCAGAAAAATAAGTATCAATAACTGTTTCAGAATGTTATTATTAAGATGCATTAAAATCAAGAATATATTTCAGCCCAAGCAGGACGATATTTGGGACTGCAAAGATGTTATTTTTTAGTTTCTTATCAAAATATTCAGTATCGCCCCCACTTAAAATTACTGTTAAATTTTTATAATTTTTTTGGTACTTATCGATTATGCCATCCACTTCTGTGGTTGTGCCGTTAATTACACCAGAAAGGATGGAGCTTTCTGAAGTACTTCCAATAAGAGGGGCATTCATTTCAGGATCCACATGGGGCAGGTGGTCGGTGAAATGGTTGAGGGCTTTCAGCCGCATCCGGATTCCGGGTGAGATAGCCCCTCCGTGATAATGCCCTTCTTCATCAACAAAATCATAAGTAATACAGGTGCCGGCCATGATAACGAGCACATTTTTCCCCGGATGCAGGCTATGCCCGGCAACTGCTGCTGAAATCCTGTCTTTTCCAAGGGTTTGGGGAGTTTTGTAATCATTTGTTATGGGCAAAGGGGTATTTTTATTCAGTTCCAAAAAGTGCGTATGTTGCCCCAAAAAACCATTTATTTCTGCAGGATGACAAACCACGGATGAAATAATGGATTTATTGATTTCAGGAAAACGTTTGAAAATGCTGGAGAGTTCTGTGGGAGAAAATTGTTTAAAGGATTTGAAATACATCATGTTACTGCCGGAAAAAACCGCAGCTTTCGTAAGAGTATTTCCAAAATCAATTGTAAGATCCATGATGACAAGAGCTTAACGTAAAGGTAGTCAATATATTTCACTTTCTTCCAAAATCGGCAGGAATCTCGCCCCAGACT
>JAGYLD010000205.1 GCA_018401355.1 Bacteroidales bacterium | reverse complement strand
CGAATCAAACTCAATCTCTGATGTTAAAATGTGAATTCCACCCCCTGAAATATAGGACTGGTTTTGAGTGATCCAGGTTCCGGATAAATAAACTTTTGAGTCTTCAATATAAACTCCACCACCACATCCTGTTACTTTATTGTTAGAAATTTTGCATTGTTTAATGTCAACTATTGATTCAAAAATTGATATTCCACCACCACTGATAGCTCCATTGTCTGATCCTATACCATTTGACAAAGTTAATCCATGTATTTCAATAACATTACTGCAATTCAGTATATTTATGCAACTACCGGTAAAATTCCCATCAATGATCGTATTATGCATATAGTAAAGATCCCCGGTGCTCATCACCAGACTGCCAAGAACCATCCCTTTGTTTTCTATCTCCACATTTTCTACATATGTACCCGGATAAACCAGCACGGTATCCCCGCTTTGAGCGGAATCAACAGCCTGCTGAATAAGCATAAAATCTCCGGTTCCATCCTGCTTAACCGTAATGACCTGTGAAAAACAAATGCCGCTAACAATCAACAATATAGATACAAGCCCTATTCTCATAATAACTATTTTAACTAACGATTAAATACAGGTTACAAGTTACAGGTCACTAATCCCTAACCCCTAATCCCCGACCACCACCATATTCACCTGTCCATTGCCATAACCTGTTTCCATACATACTATATATATCCCATTGCTTAGCATGTTTCCCTCTGCATCTTTTCCATTATAAACAACATCATGAACACCTGCATCCATATTTCCTTCCTGTATGCAATTGAGCAAACGACCATACATATCGTATATGATAAGTCTAACCCGGGTTTCCTCAGGCAAATCATACTTGATCGTACATTGGCCTGAATTTGGATTGGGTGAACATATTAGCTTCAGACCTGTTTGTATATCTTTCAACCGTTTTGTTTCACTTTCTTTAAAGGAAACCAGGTAATAATCCTTGTTTTCTTTCGTGTGTATGGTCCGTTTTTCATGTTGCATTGAATTCTTTTCCTTTACCCGGTATGTACGGATGGGGGGTGACCAGGATTTAT
>JAGYLD010000204.1 GCA_018401355.1 Bacteroidales bacterium | reverse complement strand
TGACAGAAGAGATCAAGGCGGAAGAATTTGTTGTTGCAGGATATTCTTTTGGCGGGCTGGTAGCGATTGAAACATCCAGGAAGCTGGCAGAAAGGGGTAAAAATGTGAAATCCGTCATCCTGATTGACACGCTGACACCGCTTTTGTGGAATACGCAAAAGCATGAAGTGACATTCACCCGGAAGTTACGGCGCATGAAATTCCGTTGGATAAGAAGAACAAGCATCATCCTGGGTAAGAAAGTGCCGGAGAAGTACAGGAATTTTTACATCCTGGAGCGTTTCAATGCTGCATACAAAAAATACACGCCTCCGGATTACCCCATGAACATCCATCTGATCCGTTCGGAAAAGAGCCTGCATCCCGATCCACTTCTGGGCTGGGAACAGTTTGGCAGCCTGAACATAAAAGTGCATAATATACCCGGGGACCATCATTCCATCATACGTGATCCGGAGTTGATGAAGATCACGGCAGGTACCATCCTGGATATTTTGGGATCATGACAGGAGCGGAGCCGATTATTTTGTGATGTAATAGATCAAGCCCTGAAAATACCCATCCTGGAGCACGATCGAATCGTTCAGCGGGTCGTTTTCATTATGCAGCGACCCGGAAAACCTTCCCTTGACCCAGCCACCGTTGCCTTCCCAGAGATCGATGCTCACTGTGGCATGGCCGCCTGAGCCTGACCTGTAGTAATTTCCATCCGGACTAATATACATCAGGTAAAAATGATGATCGCCGGTTTTGTATACCTTACCGGCTTCCACATGATCTGGCAGGCCAATGCCAAGAGAGTTGTTAAAGGCATCATCCTTGTTAAGCATGAAATCACCGCAAAAATGCGACATAACGCAGAAGCGCTTGAACTTCGAATAATCGTTGTATTGTACCTTTTTCCCTTCAATGGCAAAGAGTGTGTAAGGCCTGGGGTGGTTGTCTTCCGACTTCTTCTTCTTGCAGCCACCGGCTGCAATGGCAAGGACCAGGATAATCAACAATGTAAGATTTGTCTTCATGAATGGCTTTTTAGTTTATTAAATGGTATTGGGTTACAAGTTAGGGAAAATACATACAAAATCCATTCATAAATTAAAATAGTTATTCATTTTTTACTAATAATAAATATCTCGTTATCAGAGTGATATTACGTGATTTGCGTATATTCTGCGATCTCACTCCCTCCATCCC
>JAGYLD010000203.1 GCA_018401355.1 Bacteroidales bacterium | reverse complement strand
GCAATGGGGCTTTAAGTAGGTTTTTCAAGGGACTCCATCCTACGGGATGGAGTCCCTTTTTTTAGTAGCTTCGTAGTGCCATAACGTACCAACTTATCATAAATCAATGAAACATCTTTTCAATGCTGCTCTATTATCATTAATATTTCTGACCATATTATCATGTCAGGAAAGTAAAAAGACAAGCGACTATCCTATTCAGCCAGTTCCATTTACGCAGGTGGAGCTCACGGATAATTTCTGGAAATCACGTCTCGAGACCAATAACAGGGTGACCATCCCATATGCATTCGAACAATGCGAAGAAACAGGAAGATTAAAGAACTTCAGGGTTGCCGGTGGACTGGAGGAAGGTGGATTTAATTCCCGCTATCCTTTCGACGATTCAGATGTTTTCAAGATCATGGAAGGGGCTGCATATGCATTGCAGGAGTTCCCGGACGACAGCCTTGAGGCATTCATGGATACACTGATCTCCTGGGTTGCTGCAGCGCAGGAAGAGGATGGATATCTCTACACTTATCGCACCATCCTGGGAGATAAAGCCGATACAGGATGGGTGGGATCCAAGCGCTGGGAAAAGGTGGACCATCACAGCCATGAGCTTTACAACATCGGACATATGTATGAAGCTGCCGTAGCGCACTACAATGCGACAGGCAAAAGAAATTTCCTGGATATTGCCCTTAAATCGGCGAACTTGGTCTGTGAGGATTTTGGCAAAGGAAAAATTGAAAAATATCCTGGTCACCAGGAGATTGAGATTGGGTTGATCAAACTCTACCGGACAACAGGAGATGAACGCTACTTCGATCTGGCGAAGTTTTTTCTGGATATCCGGGATGGAGGGGATGATTATAACCAGGCGCATAAGCCGGTTACCCGGCAGGAACTGGCATTCGGGCATTCGGTCAGGGCATGTTACATGTATGCGGGAATGGCGGATGTAGCGGCAATGACTGGCAATGAGGATTATAGCAGAGCCATACAGAAAATCTGGAATG
Organism: Bacteroidales bacterium; assembly: GCA_018401355.1. Classification (GTDB taxonomy): domain Bacteria; phylum Bacteroidota; class Bacteroidia; order Bacteroidales; family B18-G4; genus M55B132. The sequence continues at coordinate 214 of JAGYLD010000203.1, read as the reverse complement.
ATGTCAATTATGGGAAACTATACGTAACCGGTGGGATCGGGTCCGTTGGAAGCCACGAGGGTTTTGGAGAACCATATGACCTTCCAAATGCCACTGCCTATTGCGAAACCTGTGCAGGCATTGCCAATGTGTTGTGGAACCACCGGATGTTCCTGCAATATGGTGATTCAAAATACATCGACATCCTGGAAAGAAGCCTGTATAACAATGTCCT
>JAGYLD010000202.1 GCA_018401355.1 Bacteroidales bacterium | reverse complement strand
AATATATTTGTGTATAATGGCACAGAAGATACAGTGGATGAAAAGATTGAAATCACCAACGCTGCGTATCTCAGGGAAATGTTCATTGCCCCCGATGGGTACTTGTACATCAGCGCCAATATGCATTCGGGCCTGGATCCCAAAATTCTGATTTATGAAATTGTGGAAGATGGTAATGGAGACTGGTCCTATAATCATAAAAGTACACTGTCTCCTGCGATGCCTGCCTATAACAAACCATTTTCCTTTTATGTATCGCAGTATTGTTATATTCCTCAGGTACAGGCCGTTTACGCTACGATAACGCCCAATGATACGGCCTTATTACCCTATTATTCGGTCCCCAACACCCGGCTCTTTAATGATGGTGAAAAATGTGGGAAGCTGATAAGAATTGTTGAAGAAAACCTTGACGGAGAAGCTTTGATATACGCACCAGGTAAAATGCTTTGTCCTGATGCAGTAAAGCAGGTAGAAAGCTCGGCATATCAAGGGAATTTGTATATCGTGGGAGAAAGAATGCATATTTGCGATTATACCGATGCTCTGTCCATAAACAACCCTTCCGTTATAATGTCAAATATACGCAACATAATCTACAGTCCTTATTATGACAAGCTCTATGGCACAGAAGATGCGGAAAACACCAGCTCCGGCGACCGGGTTGTTTATCTGCATGAGATAGCTCCCGATGGCACTGCAATCCGGATCAACACCGGAGATGACCAGGAGTATTGCAAAGGGGAGAGTGCCGGCATCTTCACAAACCCCTGTGATTATCAGAACATCTACCTCTACCGGAAAATTGACAATGTAAAGCTGGGTGGCAAGCAAGTATGGCTGTTGCGTTTTAATCCTTCACAACCCCCCGGGAGCACTTTCGTGGATTCTGTTCATTTGAGAAATACTTCATTTTTTCCGGATTATGTCCACAATCCTGATTCCCGCATGTTTTTTAACAACCTGATAACACCATACATAGATCCTTACGATTCCAGGATCTACCTTCCCAACGGAGGGCACAGCAACATCAGCGTGGTACAGTTCGAACCTAAGGAAGCCTATCATATCAACGAAGGGGAATGGGCCTGGCTGTCTTTCCCCAGGATGGAAAGAAATGGCAATGATCCTGTGGTAGTGAATGAGGTGCTGGGTGGAGATAATATTGAACCTTCTGGTTATAAATCATATACAAGCCAATTAGAAAACCTGCCGTTGGGAAGTGTTGAAGAAGAAATAGTAACCAATACCTGGGATGGAACGATTTGGAATCCCAGTGGCAACTTAGTGAATATAAAGAGTACATTAGGTTATAAGCTAAAACTGGAT
>JAGYLD010000201.1 GCA_018401355.1 Bacteroidales bacterium | reverse complement strand
TATTTCAATGTGGTATCGTTTGGGCTTCTTCCCTATCTCAACATTCTTATAAGCTGCGGGAAGTTCAGGTATCAGGAAATCATGGTTCTCTTCCTCCAGGAACAAAATGGTTTCACGAATGAAGTGGTTCCAGTGGCCAAACTGCGGCTGGTAAAGCTTTTCACGGAACAACTGGTTGATGGTCCTGCTCCTGACATCAGATACAATATATTCTTCCACCGTAAGCAATCCCAGGTACTTAAGTACATTCAGGAATACATCCTTCATAAGCTGGATCCTGAGGAAATGGTTTTCCTGGTTAAGCATTTCCCTGAAGGGGTAAGCAATGAGATACGGATATGCTTCAATAACCTGTTTTTCCTGTTCGTCCAGAGCGTTTTCCGAAAGATCTGCAATGGCTTTTAGTATTTTTTTTCTGTGTGGCAATGATTTGATGCCAATGTCTTTAAGGTCCTCATCGGAAATTTCCGGAAGGTAATCCAATGTGATCTCGTTTTCCTCGAACAGGTCCAGGTATTTTTCCAGGCCCAGTCCTTTCAGCCATTGTTCCATATAGTCTCAGGTTTTAATTGGTTTGGTCGGTAAAAAAATCCAGGAAATCCCATCCTGAATAAACCCAGGATGCATTTCCTCTGTACAAAGGTTAAAAAAATATATGAAAACTTCCTGCAAGCGATGACAAACAGGCAGTGAATCCATGCGCTTGTTACAAATCCCTTTTAATTATTTTCCTGGTAACAGATTGTCCGTCAAGCAAAACAGAAGCATAATAAACACCATCTTCAAAGGCAGAAACATCTAATTTCACCATTTCATTCCTGACAGTCTGTTCGATCAACTTCATGCCAAGCCCATTATAAATAACGACCATTGAATAGGGGGGCAATTTTATGGTTATCATTCTGCTGGATGGATTTGGATATATACAAACATCTTTAACGGAGAGGATTTCAGGCAAGTAGGTTTGAAACTCATTCACAGAAAGGGATGACAGATAGATCAGATCACCAGTATTGTTATTGTGATTGTCGGTCTGGTTCACGGCAGAGTAAAAAGTCACTTCACCGGAACCTGCTTGTGGGGCGACCCAATCCATGGACCAGTTTTCAGGAATTTCGGTGACGATAGTTCCGGAGGCAGTATGTGAAACTGTTTCCGGACCAGTAAGTTGTGTCCTGGCAACATCGGTTATTATCAATTCTCCAGCTTTGCTGCTTTCTGTTTCTGCTGTTACCTGGAAACCCAGCTTTTCGGCGACCAAACCAACAGCCGTAATCGTAATGGTATAGGTTTCACCGGGGACATATCCGGTAGCAGGGATATCTGAAG
>JAGYLD010000200.1 GCA_018401355.1 Bacteroidales bacterium | reverse complement strand
TTCAGGCTGTATAGGGTATCATTCATCCCAAAAGGATGCAAAACCGCATCCGATGTAAAGGTGCTGTCAATCACTATTGTTTGGGAGTGTAAATTATTATAAAAGGCGCAAGTGCTTAATAGTGTAGTTATTGCGAAAATAAAAGTGGAGGGGATAATTCGCTTCATGTTGATTGGTTTTGGTTGTTTGCCATGCTATAAAGATATGGAGAGTTTTTTTATAAGTCAAGAGAGGGGGAGGAATTGTCGATTCTGAATTCTGTATTCTGTATGTGCATCGGATATGCAATTGAGAATTTGCTATTTACAATGCATTGAAAATATCAAATTCAGCCAAAAACATGCTTACAGCCCGAAGGGTTTGTTCAGCCCTGTCAGATAATCCAATTCCATACTGGATGGCTTTTGCTCATGCAAAAAATTTCTCCAACAGACGAAAAATGGAGTTCCTGATTGAGACTGTGCACGATAAAGATGATTTTACACCGGTTCTGTTGAGGATCAAATCAGGAGAAAAGCCTGACTTTAAATTTTCAGATAGGGAATGGAAAGGATTACGCGAGGCAATGGATGAAGTGCCCAATTATGCTTTCCTGGCAGAAAAGCTTGCAGACCAGGGTGTTGAGATCATTCATGTAATGGAAAAATTCGCTTATCCACGCGTGTTGAAAGAAAACCTGCAAAAGGAAGCACCGGTTATAATTTATCTTAAAGGCAATGCAGATCTCTTAAACATGAATAGTATTGCGATTGTAGGATCAAGAAATTGTTCTGATAAAGCATTGGAGTTTACTGACATGATTGCAAAACAAGCGGTAACAAAACAATCCGTCATCGTCAGCGGTTTCGCCAAAGGAGTGGATAAGCAGGCACTGGACTCAGCATTGAAATATAAGGGCAAGAGCATCATTGTATTACCGCAGGGTATTGATACTTTTAACAATAAATCCTATTACGCTGCAGTAGTAAAGGGAGACGTGCTGATCATGAGCACCTACCATCCAAAAGCTCCCTGGTCGGTGGGTCTGGCTATGGATAGAAATAAGATCATATACGGTATGGCCATAGAAATATATGCTGCAGAATCTGGAAGTTCTGGTGGTACATGGACAGGGGTTTTAAACGGAATTAAGCGCGGGCGAAAGGTTTATGTCAGGAAAGCCGGAACAGAAGAAAATAATGCCAACAACCTGCTTATCAGCAAAGGGGCTATACCCATGGATGACAGAGGGAATATGATAAAAACGGAAATAATTGTTGAATCAATTGCTAAAGAAAATAAAGAACCCGGCTACAAATTGCAGGATAAAATAATCAGTGATGCTGGAATAGCCGAAAAAGTGATACAAGAACTGAGATTACGCAAAGGAAA
>JAGYLD010000020.1 GCA_018401355.1 Bacteroidales bacterium | reverse complement strand
TTTATGGAGCTTACCTGAGATGATACATTATGTATCTGTGGCAAAGCTAACTTTTAACAAAATTTGACTACGGATGAAAACGATTCTTACTATTGGAACTTTCTTACTTTCTGCCCTCTTCTTATTTTCGCAGGAACATCCATTCAATGATTACACTTTCCAGCAATCAATTGGTTATGAAATAAATTCTGATGATATTGCCATGCTTCGAAATATACCTTTATTGCCAATACCTGAAAATTATGGAAATGATGATTTGCCTGCTGTTGTTGATAATTCAACGAAGAAATACTTCCGTCCCATTTTCAGCCAGCAATCATTTCCTAACTGCATGCAATCTACAAGTATAGCATACAATTTTACATACGAGATAAACAGACTGCGTGATTTGTCCGCAGATCTACCGGAAAATCAGTATGTTACTCATTTTGCATGGAATTTTTACAATGGTGGCCATGGGTGGTTTGGGGTTAATTATCTTCATACTTTCGATGTTCTGAAGGCATGTGGAACGCCAAGCAGCCAAACTTATGGTGGCTTTTATGCTGGTGGTGGCGAACGTTGGATGACCGGTTATGATAATTACCTTTCTGCAATGGAAAACAGGATTGATGGGATTTATGCCATACCGGTTGATACAGAAGAAGGCATCCTGGCCCTTAAGCAATGGATTTATGACCATCATGAAGGTGCTGAAGCAGGCGGTGTTGCCAGCTTTATAGCTTGCAGCCCCTGGTCGTTGTCCAGGCTTCCCGAGGGAACTCCTGAAGAAAATAAATATGTTATTGCTCAGTGGTGCGACATGGCATTGCATGGCATGACCATCATTGGGTATAATGATTCCATAAGATACGATTACAATGGCGATGGCAAGTATACCAACGATGTGGATATTAATATGGATGGTAAGTTGAATGTTCGAGACTGGGAAATCGGGGGATTTAAGTTTGCCAACAGCTATGATACAAACTGGGCGGATCAGGGCTTTTCTTATATGATGTACAAAACTCTGGCAGATCCCTTAAGCCTTGGCGGTATCTGGGGCAATGTCGTTCATGTTGTGAAGCCAATTGAAAATTATATGCCGGATGTGACCCTGAAAGTTGAATTAAAACACAATTCAAGGGAAATGATACGTGTTAGAGCGGGGGTTTCTTATGACACCAACATGGCCTTTCCTGCAATGATCAAAGAATTTCCGATTTTTAATTACCAGGGAGGCAATAATTATATGCAAGGCAATGATTCACTGGAATCAAACCAATTCATTGAGTTTGGACTAGATGTTACACCGCTGCTCAGCTATATTGAACCTGGTGAATTTGCTAATTTCTTTCTGATGGTTGATGAAAATGACGACAAAAACTTGGGAATGGGAGAAATAGTCTCTTTTTCCCTGATAAACCATTTGGATGGAAACAGTGAGATCATTTGCCAGGAAACCAATGTTCCACTGAACAACAATTACACAACCATATTGTCCATTCCTGCTACAATCGACTTTGATAAGCCGGAGATTACCACTGCTCAGGTACCTGCTTTTATCCCTGGCATTGCATATGAATACCAGCTTCAGGCAGGTGGTGGTCTGCCACCTTATAAATGGCAATTGGAAAGAAATTATTTCGAAAGTTATGACCAGGAAGAGTTTCCGGATTACCCCGCCAATCAAATTTTCCCCAACACCCAGAATGATACGGTATTTGAAATTCCACTGGGTTTTGAGTTCCCATTTTATGGTGAAGTTTATGATACAATCTACGCCAGTGCATTTGGATTCTTGTATTTTGATGAAGGAATAGATTATTGGCCTTATACCTGGAAACAAAAGGAGTTTTTCAAGGATATCAAGTGCATTGCACCACTAAAAAGCAAGTCACTGGCTGCTTTTCCTGACTTGAATGATGGATTATGGTATGAATCCAATAACCAGGAAGCGATTTTTGTTTGGGATAATTCCACCCGGGAGAAACCATACAGCTCAGATTTGATTTTCGCCCTTAAAATTCATAAAAGCGGAGAAATTGAATTTTATTACGGAGACATCCGTTTTGAAGTTGAAATGGAATGGGCCGGCGGCATATCTGAAGGTAATGCCATGAATTATCAATTTGTCGATTATGATGATCCCAGAGATATTGCAATGAACTCAAAGGTTGTGTTCAGTCAGAAAGATTATCCCCCTGTTTATGAAATTAATGAAGATGGTGTACTTGAGCTATTCTCTGAAGATGAACATATTTCATACGACTTAGATGTCTTGTTGACCGACAAAAAAGGTATTTCAGCAAAAAAATCCCTGTTTTTTGCTGATGATCTCATTGTTGACATTCAATTTCATGATAACAATGATACCATCATCGAATATGGTGAAACCTTGTGGGGTGATTTGATCCTGAGAAACATTTCTTCTGCATCTATAAGCAACCTGAGCATAATAAATGAGATTGATGATCCTTACATTGAAATCCTTGATGATTCACATTCGATCAGTACCATTTCACCAGGACAAATGAAGTTTATTGAAAATGCTTTCCGATACAAAGTAAGTCATGAAATTCCGGATAGTTATACGATTTGTTTTGAAATTAGAGCTACAGATGAAAGCATTTCCTGGGAAAGAAACATCAACAAAAACATAAAGGCACCCAAGTTGGTGTCAAAGAATATTGAAATTGTGGATGGGGATAACCAGCGGCTTGATTCCGGAGAGAGTTGTCAGTTAAAGTTATTTCTTCAAAATAATGGCCATGCTTCAACTGGCAATATGTATGTAAAATTATTGCCCCTGGATCCTTATATTGAGGTCCATGGCTTACCCGGAGTAGAAATGGGACCGGTAGATCCCGGCAAGAGCATTCCATTATATTTTGACATAACTGCTGATGCGAATATCCCGAACGGATATTTTATTGAATTGGAAGTCGAAATGAACGACCAGAAAGGTGTGACCACAAGGGATACCATTAAGATCATGGTGGGAAGGATGCCGGTTTTGATCCTGGATCTGGATCCGAACAACCTTTCAGGACCTTCTTTAAGAAAAAGTCTTGAGGATCTTGGAGTGCCTTATCAATATAATATGGGATTCCCGGAAAATGATCTTTCTGAAAATCAGCTTGTTTTCCTTTGCCTTGGCAAACTTTTTGCCAATCATGTTCTTTCCTGGCAACAGGGTAGTCTTCTGTCAGATTTTTTAAGCGACGGAGGAAACTTATACATGGAGGGTATGGTAACATGGCAGGATGAATGGACACCCGTTCACGGAATGTTTAGCCTTGGAATTGTTGAACAGCCGTCAATGTTTGAAAACATCAAGGGCGCTGACAGTACTTTTGCAGAAGGAATGGAATTTGCGAATACTGCCGATCCAGCATTTGCATTTTATTATTTAAATCCTTCACCTCCTGCATATACTTTGTTCACTGATACGGTTAATCATTACCCCTGTGGAGTAGCATATGAAACATCCGATTATAAGACCATTGCTTCCATTTTTGAATTTGGCAGTCTGGTGGATAGCAGTTTTTCAAAGACTGATTTGATGTCGAAGTTATTGGATTTTTTTGAAGTTCAGTATTCCATTGCATCCATCAATAATCCTGTCACTGATATGGGTATTGATGAAGTTATTTGTTATCCGAACCCTTTTACACAAAATTCGACCATTTCCTTTAGCCTTAGTGAAAGCGCGTTGGTTGACTTAAAAATCTATAATATACATGGTCAGCTTGTTGGCCATGTTCTTTCTTCAGAAAAATTGCCTTGTGGTGATCATGAATTATCCTGGAAAGTCCCTTCAGGATTGCCGGGAGGATTGTATTTTTTCACCCTGAGTGACGGGAAAGGCTTTGTAACGGGTAAGATGATACATACAAAGTGATTTGTTTCCTTTTCTTTTCCTCGCCCTCATTAATCCTTATATTTGTACCATGATGGCCGGTATGCCAGGTACAGGCCATATTAAGTTCCATAGAAATTAATATTCCTGTTATGAAAATTTATTTATTACTGCCCTTGTTATGTGTTTTGTTTCTTTTCTCCGGTCATTCTATTGCACAGGATGAAGGGAAACATGTGCCGGGAGAGTTGATCATACAGCTTCAGCGGAATATGACCATTGAGGATTTTGTTCAGGACGACAATTCTGTTATGATATCACCTGTCAAATGTCTTGTGCCTCGTATGAATATATGGCTTATTTCATTCCAGGAAGGGCAAAGGACAGATCAGGAAGTCCTCATGGATGTTCAGCACGCCAAAGGCGTTCTTGCTGTGCAGTTCAATCATTATATCGGTTTACGGGAAAACATTCCTGATGACACACGCTTTGAGGATCAATGGGCACTGAAAAATACCCAACAAAGCGGAGGGGTTACAGATGCCGATATCGATGCACCTGACGCCTGGGATATTATAACAGGCGGATTGTCAGCATCAGGTGATACCATTGTTGTAGCCATCGTGGATGATGGTTTTGATCTTACACATGAAGACCTCAATTTCTGGAAAAATTACCATGAAATTCCAGGCAATGGAATTGATGATGATACGAATGGATATATTGACGACTATGATGGTTGGAATTCCCGTTTCAGCAATGGCAATATCACCTCCCAGGACCATGGCACGCATGTAACAGGGATTGCAGGAGCCGTGGGGAATAATGGAAAAGGCGTTTCCGGTGTTAACTGGGGAATCAAGATCCTCCCTGTTTTGGGTTCTTCGACAGTGGAGGCTCCTGTTGTTGAAGCTTATGGTTATATTTATGAGATCCGGTCCACCTATGATGAAACCAATGGTGAGAAAGGTGCTTTTGTGGTGGCAACCAATGCTTCATTTGGGGTGAATATGGGGCAACCGGAAGATTATCCCATCTGGGGCTCCATGTATGATTCCCTAGGACAGATCGGCATCCTGAGTGCAGGGGCCACTGCCAATGCCAACTGGAACATTGATGAGGTGGGTGATATCCCAACGGCTTTCCCAAGTGAATATTTAATCAGCGTAACAAACACTACACAATACGATGTTAAAAACTCCAGTGCAGGATATGGTATGGAAACCATCGATCTTGGTGCTCCTGGAACAGGTGTTTTATCTACCCGTTGGTTTAATAATTATGGTCTGAAGACAGGAACATCCATGGCTGCCCCGCATGTTTCAGGTGCAGTAGCTTTGATAATGGCCGCCGGAGACTTAGGATTTATTAATGCCTATAAGGAAAATCCATCCGAATTATCATTGCTGGTCAGGGATTATATATTTACAGGCGTCGACGAGTTGCCCGACCTGGAAGGGATCACAGTTACAGGAGGAAGACTGAATGTTTATAATCCGGTGTTCTTTATGTCCCAGGCTTCCCTGGAAATAAATCCCGACAATTTCAGCCTTTCGCTAATGCAGAATAAACAGGATAGCAGTATCTTCGGCATCAGTAATATTGGACCAGTAGATATGATATATGAAATTGATCCATCTTCACTGCCATACTGGATCGATATTGACCCTGACAGTGGCAACCTGTTGCCCAATGAAACAGATTCATTGCACATTATTTACGACCCTTCGAGCCTGAACCCGGGAGCATATAGTTCCAACATAAGAATGACCAGTCTTAAAGGTGAAGAATACTTTGTAGAGATAGAATTGCAGGTATTGCCGGTTTCTATTATTGAAGAGGGTAGAGATAGTCAGGACCTGCTTTCATGTTATCCGGTTCCGTTTTCCAACACATTAAATATTCAGGTTAGTAATTTTGATTATCAGCACATTTCGATTTACATTTATGATTTGAAAGGTAAAGTAATAACCCAACTGTACAATGGATTACAGAAGGCAGAAAAATTAAGTCTGACATGGGATGGCAGTGATATACATGGGAAAGACCTTCCCAATGGAGTTTACATTTGCAGGCTTTTAACAGGCTCAGGTTCGGTAAGTAAAAAAGTGATTTTAGACCGTTAACGAGGCAATAACCAGTTTATGGGATTTTGCAAGTTTTTCGACTTCCAGATCTCAAAATGCAATTCTGTTTTCCCTTCATCTTCTTTGGTATGTATCGTTCCGATTTCCTGGAGGGTGCTGATCTTATCGCCTTTGCTGACAAAAACTTTGTCGAGGTTAAGATATACCGTCAGGTATTCACCATGCCTGATGATTACACCATTGTGATAACTTGGAATAGAAATGACCCGGGTGACCGTTCCATCAAAAATGGCTCTTGCACTGGTTCCTCTGGAGGTTACAATGTCTATTCCATTATTGTTAACCTGTACCCTTTTTAAAACCGGATGGTCATGTTTTCCGAACCTGCTTGATACAACCCCTTTGTCTGTAGGCCAGGGAAGTTTGCCACGGTTTTCTTCGAAACTGGAAGACAATTCCAGCTCAGCAGGGGTCAGTGACATATCTTCCTTTTTGGTCATGTTGGCTTCTCTCTTTGCCTTTTCCTTTGCAAGGCGTATCTCCTCAGCTATGATGGCTTCGATGGCTTCCTGAAGGTTTGCTGCAGCCTTCTGTTTATCAGCAAGTTCTTTTTTTAATTCTTTTTCTTTCCTGGAAAGCAGGTTGATGGTCTTGTTTTTTAAATTTTTTTCTTTTGAAAGCTGGTTTATTTCTTCCTCCTGGTCCTGCAGGAGTTCTTCTTTTTGCTTTTTTTGCAGGGAAAGCTCTTCTGTTTTAACAGATAAAGCCTTTTGTGTCATCAGGATCAAATTGGCCTGTGTTTTACGGTATGAACTATATTGCTGGAAATATTTCAGGCGGCGGTAAGCCTGATTAAAATCTTCTGCGGAAAAAATAAACATCAGGCGGTTATATATGTTCCGGTTTTTGTATGCATGGTATATCATCCTTGCATATTCTTCTTTTAGCTTTTTAAGGTCGGATTTTAGCTTTCTTATGCTGTCGTTGTTTTGCCTGATCTGTTTTTCAAAATACCGGATCTCCCTGTTGATCGCGGTGATTAGTTGTTCCCTTTTTTCAACCTGCTTATCCAGCAATACAAGCTCGTTCAGGGAGGATTTCTTTGATTTTCGGGTCTCCTCAAGCAGTTGGTTGTTGTAAGATATTTCCTGCTCTATCTTTTTTTTCTGATCCTCCAGCTGTGTACGTTCTTTAGTTTGACCCAATGCAGCTATTCCTGAAATAAGCAGAAATAAAATGATTGCTGACCTGATCCCGGCGATATATGCTGACCCGCTTGTCATGGATACGAAACTAATAAATTCTTTGATATTTCCCTGGTATCCTGAAAGGGAATTTAAGATCCTCGTTGAGGTTGATCCGGGAGTATTTGACAAAAACCTCAAATTTTTCTTCAGCTGTCAGGTCAAACTTCAATTCAAGGGGAAACAGTTGTTCATGGATGTTTTCGAAATCACTGTAATTGGCTTCCAGTTTTTTGTTTTGTTTTTTTATCTCTTTGATCATAATCCGGGATATTTTAAATGTGGCCGGATTAAGCCAGATGGTCTGGATAAAAACTTTTGGGTACTTTTCTTTTTTTCTGACATACTTTTTCAGTTGGCTTCTTTCCATTGTAGTCAGCCGGTATTTCATACCATCGATGGAGGCTTTGAATTTTGTCTTATCGTAAAACTGAAAGTCATTACCAATGATAAATGATTGCAGGATGTCGAAATCAATATTTGTTTCCAGGAAATCATTAACAAATTCATAGTCGCCGATAAAATAGGTTTTATCTAACCTGTTCATAAACTTCACAGAATCATTCGTGATCATCAGTCTGGCCATTTCTATTCCAAGGGCTGGGCTGAAGGAAACCCATATGACGCTGTCTTTAAGTATTCTTATCTGGCCTTTGAACTCTGTTTTTTTCTTATCGTGGATGTAATCAATGTTGAATTTTGCTGCAAAGGATTCAAATTTCAATTCATTTTTTGATAACTGGTCAAACAGGTATTCAGGTCCTTCTTCTTTAATGGGTTCTTTGTAAATATATCTTTTTGTTTTACAGGATCCCAGCATCAGTGCCAGCAATAAAATTGCCACCAGTGATTTGGCTGTTAATGAAAGATAAATAGTTTTCATTGCGCACTATCTATTCGTAGAGATTCTTGTCATTAATTTTTTTATCCAGGAATTCTGTCACATCTCCGCCTGCCTCTTTGGCTTTTTTCCAGTGTCTTAATGCTTTTTCCTTTTCCCCGAGTTTAAATAAAATATCACCATAATGTTCCAGGATAACGCCATTATCTTCATTGTGGTTTTTTAATGATTTTCCAACCCATTCCTTTGCTTCTTCATAGCGGCCAAGTTTATAAAAGATCCAGCCATAAGTATCCTGGTTTGAAGCATTTTCCGGGTCAAGCTCCACGGCTTGCTGAGCCATTTCCAGGGCCTTTTCGAGATCTTTATCCTGCAATGAAAGGTAATATGCGTAATTATTCAGGACGATGGAATTATCCGGATCTATCTTCAATGTTTTCTCATAGTAGTTAAATGCTTTTTCATCTTCATCCAGCTCATGGTAAGCATCTCCAAGGTATGAATAAAACTGTGCCTTTAGCAATTCATTGTCGACCACAAACCTGACGCCTTTTTCCAAAACTTCAACAGCTTTGTCGAATTCTTTGTTTTGAAAATTTGCTACTGCAGAAAAGAGATAGGGAAGTGGTTGTTGTGGAAAGAGCCCTATTGCTCTTTCACTTTCTTTGGCCATGGCATCAAAATCCTTTAATTCCGACTCGGTAAAAAGCAGTTGTTCCCATACCAGGTATCTGCTGCTATCAAGGGAGATCACCTTCCTGAGTGCGACCCTGGCACTGTTGAATTCTTTTGCCTGAAATAGCAGATCTGCCCTGATGGAATGGGCTTTTGGGTTGTCAGGATGGGTTTCCACAAGGATATCTGACAGCTCAAAGGCTTCATCCTTCTTTTCGTCATAGAATTCATTGGCGGTGTAATAGGCAAGTAAAATATTGATCTTGGTGTCAATCTCAAGCTCAGAATTGGCGAAACCTTGCTTTAAATAGTCGTATGCCTTTTTCTGGTCTCCATCTTTCCGGTAAAAGTCTGAAAGGGAGATATGAATGTACGGATTGGCAGGATCAAGCTCCAGGACTTTTTTATAAGCTTCAAGCCCTTTTTTATCCTGTCCGGATGAAATATAGAGTTCTGCAATGATGGAATAATACCTGGCCTCTGAGGGCGATGTCTCAATAACTTTTTCAATTTCCTTTATTGCATTCTCCTGATCGTTTTGAAGTAAATAAATTTTATGTTTTTGCAAAGATGTTTCTTCAGTAACACCAAACTTATCTTCAAGGGTGTTGTAAAGATCAATTGCCTTGCCATATTCCCTGCTGAAAAGATAAGCAACGGCAAGATCATTGTAATATTCATAACGGTCAGGATATTTGGCTAAGAGGTCTTCCAGTACTTCTGATGCTTCAGTGAACTGTGAAGTCCTTTTATATATATTCGAAAGATGGATCATGTACCAGATATTTTCCGGATCGGAACTGTAGGCTTTTTTAGCGTATTCAATGGCTGTTACAGGATCATTATCATTTAACCTGATCCTGGAGAGCTCATACCAGGATGCTCCGTCATACGGATCCCTATCTGTGCATGTGAGAAAAAGTTTTTCCGCTTTTTCATAATCACCCAGGATCATGTTTTTTTTTGCGTCGATGAAAAGCTGTGCGTTATCCTGTCTCTCCTTGCTTTTGTTCCCGGTGTTGGTTATAATTTCTTCTTCCTGGCCATGGGCAATGGGATGAATAAAGAACATGCCAATCAGAAAGAGTATTATAAAAGCAAAACATTTCTTAAAATTCATAATGATCATTTTAAAGTATTATAATCGCCTACGCTAAGGTCTTCCGGTTTTCTTTCAACCTGAACGTGATTTCCAACCATGGAATTGTCCAGGTTAAGGTTTATCAGTGTGCTATGAGCTTGTATTATGCTGTTTCTGATGATGCTTTTCTTAATTGTACAGCCTTTACTAATCGATACATGTGGACCGATCACAGAGTTATCGATCTTAACATCGGGGCCGATAAAACAGGGTTCAATAATCATTGAATTATTTAATTCGAGGTCATCTGATATCAAAGATTCATCCCTGTGGTGTTCAAGTATCCTTTGGTTGGTATAAACAGTGGCATCTTTGTTTCCGCAATCAAGCCATTCGGTTACAGAATCGACAAAAAAAGCTGTGCCTTTGTTCATCATGTTCTGCAGGGCATCAGTGATACCATATTCACCTCCTGTTTTGATGCCTTTATCTATTAAGTATTGCAACTCGTTTTTAAGGTAGGCACCATCCTTAAAATAGTAAATGCCTATTATGGCCTTGTCAGAGATAAACTCACTGGGTTTTTCATGGAATGCTATGATGTTTCCTGATGAATTTAGCTCCACAACACCAAAAGAGTTTGGATTTTCAACCTTGTTCACCCAAATGATGCCGTCCCTGGAATCATCCATAGAAAAGTCTGCCTTAAAAAGGGTGTCGGCATATGCTACGATCACTTTCCCATCAAGCGATTCTGCAGCGCAAAGTATGGCATGGGCCGTTCCCAAAGGGTCATGCTGATAGAATATTTTCCCTTTTGCTCCAATTTCTTCGGCTATTGCTATAAGCCTGGATTCAACCTCTGGCCCAAAATTACCGATGACAAATCCAATTTCATCAATATTTTCTGTAACAACTTTGCCAATTTCTTCAACGAGACGTTGAACAATGCTTTTGCCTGCAACAGGAATCAAAGGTTTTGGGATTGTAAGGGTGTGTGGCCTCATTCTTTTGCCCTTTCCGGCCATAGGGATGATGATGTTCATGCTATAAATTGATTTTACGGGTGATATGTCTATGCAAGCCGAGGCAAAAATACTAATAATATCAAAAGACATTTGTTAAGATAAGTTAATACCCGCAGGTTGCTGATAGGCCTGAAATATTGCAAAAAAAACGGGGCTGTTTGCCCCGTTGAATGTAATAAGAAAGATATTATTTTTAAAACTCTTTTTCCATAGCAAGATTGCCGTTATTATCCCATTGATACCAGTTGCCTTGTTTTTCTCCATTGGCATAATATAACTCATACCTTTTGTTGCCATCTTTATCCCACATGAACCAGTATCCATGTTTTTTATCATTTTTATAACTGGCCTCAGCAATTTTGTTCTGGTTCTCATCCCATTGGATCCATACTCCATCTTTCATACCGTTTTTATAGGATCTCTGCTCTTTGAGTTTGCCATTGTTATAGTAAATATACATCAGTCCGTCCGGGATGCCATTTTGAACATTGATTTCGCATTTAATATTGCCATTATCGTAATATTGTATGCATTGTCCGGTCAAAGGCTCGCTTCCCTGAAAATATTTACCATCTTCAATTTTAATTTCCTGCCCCCATATAAACGTGGCAAACATCATTACAAATCCTGTTAAAATGAGCTTTTTCATATCACACCCCCAATTTCTTTGTTGATTATTAGATAATTAAGTCAAATTGTCCATCAGTAAAAATGATGTGTTTTAATATTAATTTAACACAAAGTTAACATAAAATTAACATAAAAGCAATAGTCATGTGTGATTATTTTACGCCATTGGCGGTAAATAGCTATACATCAATAATATATAAATAGCTATTTGGGGTGTGAGGTATTAAGAAATTGTTAAGGAGTGTTAAAGAGTATTAAAGAGTGATTTGCTCCAACTCAATCTTCAAATTTGCAGGTTTGTTTTTCTTAACCGTGATCTTTTTAAGAATGGTTTCCTGATAAGAAATGTACTTGATTCTGATCGTGTATGTTCCTGGGGGAAGGCTTTTAAACTTAAATTTACCACCGATGTCAGTACAAGTTTTATAATCGATTTCATCAATAAGGATATTTGCACAAACCAGTTCTTCTCCGGTACTTTTATCTACAACCATTCCTGAAATGGAAGCTTCAGATGATGTCTCCTCTGATAGAGGCTCATTGCCATCTGAAAACCCTTGCCAGGAAAATAAAATCATGAGAATGAATGTGAAAAGCAGCTTTATTTTCATAAGCTTATAAGATTTGCTGCAAAGTTAATGGCATCAACAATAGCAAGCTTTTATATCAGTTTAAATATGTGTTAAATGTATGTTAAGGAATTGTTAAGTGGTCAGCTTATCGGATGAAAAGAGGGGTGCTGACTGTATTGCTTTCGTTCAGCGCACGGTCCACCAGTGTGATCTCAAACTTGATGGTGTCAAAAGTGGAATTGAAATTATAAATGAAGATGGTATCCTTGATTTCCCCTTCGATGGCTTTATTTTTTCCTGTTGGAGTCAGAACAGGCACGCGTGCACTTAGGGAGAGCGTATCATATTTTTGCGATTGGGGATTATATACGGTGATAGGGACCTTTGTCAGCACGCCGTTTTGCAATTCAAAATAGTCGATGATCAGGTTGTAATAGTACCTGCTTTCTTTGTTAAAAGGTGGAAAAGTATCGCCCGGATTCAGTCCGATATCGCCGTTTCCATCTTTGAACGAAATGGTAATCACCCCTCTGTCGCTAAGTTCAAGCGAAGGATTATATATTTTAACGATGTCTTCGAATCGAATGGAAGGTATATCAGGGAATGACTCCTTTTTTCTACAGGATGTTATGGCTGTAAAAACCAGAAAAAGGATAATATAGCTTATTTTTGATGATGATTTCATTTATATAGGAATCCTTGTAAAATTACAAATATTCTTCATGAAGGAATATCCGGATTCATTCTTTAATCATTTGAAGGAACAAATTTTCAATGTTCAAGGCCAGTATGATTTTAACGGGTTGGCATTGGAAATATTTCGTTTCCAGTATGAAACCTGTCCTGTTTATAAAGTATTTGTTGACACTGTTTGTCCTTCGCCATGCAACGTGAATTCCATTGAAGAAATTCCCTTTTTGCCTGTTGAGGTTTATAAAAGTAACAAGGTTATTTCCGGTTCTTTCCGGCCAGACCTGGTGTTTTCGTCAAGTGGCACAACAGGGATGGTAACGAGCAGACATTTTGTTACTGACCCGGATCTGTATCATAGGAGTTTTAAAAAATGCTTCAGGCATTTTTATGGCCATGAGTCCGGATATTGCATTCTGGGATTGCTACCCTCCTATCTGGAACGCAAGGGTTCTTCCCTTGTATATATGGTTGATAAGTTGATCAGGGGGGGGGATGACCCTGACAGTGGCTTTTTCCTTTATGATCACAACCGATTATTGGAAATCCTTTTCAAAAAACAATCAGAGAAAAAGCCGGTAATTCTCTTCGGTGTTACATTTGCCTTGCTTGATTTTTCGGAGATCCTGAACACATCTTTTCCCGGACTTACCATAATTGAAACGGGGGGCATGAAAGGCAGGCGGGAGGAGATGATACGTGAAAACCTGCATAGCATCTTATGTGGGAGGTTTGGGGTTTCTGCCATTCACAGTGAATATGGCATGACAGAATTGTTGTCACAGGCTTATTCGAAAGGGGAGGGAAGGTTTCGCACCCCCTCGTGGATGAAAGTAATGATCAGGGACATCTATGATCCAAAATCCTATAAAGGTTTCAATAAGACTGGAGCCATTAACATCATCGACCTGGCCAATTTATATTCCTGTTGTTTCATTGGAACCCAGGATCTGGGCAGGTTGCATCACGACGGTTCTTTTGAGGTCCTTGGAAGAACAGACGCCAGTGATATCCGTGGATGCAACCTGTTGGTTTTATGAGTATTATTTGTTGATGATAATCTTTCTTACAATCTTGTTATTTCCAGTTTGCATAATGGCAAAGTAAATGCCATTTTCCAGTCCGGTTAAATTCATAATCCTGGAATCCACGTTGCTTCCAATCTTTTCATTTAACAGAACTTCACCAAGAATATTGACAACATTGAATAATCTTTCCGAGCCATCATTTGAGCCAAATTCCACAAGAAATTGACCATTGTTGGGATTAGGTATGATGGCCAACTCGTTTTCTCCTTTAGTATCATTGACAATGCCAACTGTATTGTCCACGATTACTTCGAGTTCCTGGGAAGGGAAGCCCGCACCACATTCATTTACGGAGGATACGCTGATCATGGTCTCCCCAAGATATGATGCATTCCATTTGACGCTGGCATATAATCCTGTTCCTTCTATGATGCCGGCATCTTCCGGATAAATATACCACTCATAAGCCCAGGCACCTGTCACTTCAGTGGTTGTATACTCGCTTATCGGTGTTGAGTAAACATCAACATATTCCGGGCCTTCCGGTTGAGTTGGGGCTGGCAGTACATCAGTGAAGGTAAGGGTCATTTCGTCATCTTCCTGTGTTCCTTCTCCAACCACTGTGATTGTGAGTTCCACATTTCCGGCATCAACATCCTCCTGGCTTGGAGTGTATTGTGGGCGTAATATATTTGGATTACTGAATGTGCCTGTGCCGCTGGTACTCCATGTACAGGATGTCCATGATGTAGCTTGTCCTTCACATTGGAAAGGATCAGGGATGCAGCTGGAATCATCTGGTCCGGCATAACATGTGAGTGTAGCTTCAGGTGGAAAAATGATAAAATCCAGCCAGGCCTGATCTGCACCGGCACTGTTGGCCCCGTCTTTGGAATATACCCATTTAAACTCATGTTGTCCCACTGGTACATAAAACGATTCTCTTGTCCATCCCTGATAATTACCCGACCATTCAGCTTTCAGGTTGTCGTTAATATAAAACCGGAGTTTATCTAAATCTTGCTCAGATGAAACTTTTTTAATGAAAGA
Organism: Bacteroidales bacterium; assembly: GCA_018401355.1. Taxonomy (GTDB): domain Bacteria; phylum Bacteroidota; class Bacteroidia; order Bacteroidales; family B18-G4; genus M55B132. The sequence goes on along the minus strand of JAGYLD010000020.1, from coordinate 19,435 downwards.
GATGCTGTCGGCAGTCATAATTTTCATACTGATGTAAATTTCTGATTCTTCAGCATGTCCTATATTACCAGATTTTGCACTGTAAATGCCTTCATAGGGATAGCTGCTGGTGATTTCCCAAGGTACATCTCCTGCAAATTGCCAGTTGAATTTTGAGAAATTTGCTGTTTCAAAATCTTCCACGAGCAATCCAAGCTTTCTTTTGAACAATTTGTTCGCCTGGTAAGCGCAGGAAGTAAGGGTATAGTTAAGATCTGCTATGATCACTCCATTTGGAGCTTCCGGGTCAACAGTGACCTCATATTCCGCCCAGTAATGACCAAGCTGCGACATGTTCCCAATAGTATCAATAACGTTTTGCCATTCAAGGAAGTAGCAGTTAGAGCTCATGGATCCGATACAGTTTTCAGCCAGGCAATGGCCGGTGTTCTTGTTCTTTACTTTAATGAGAGCGGTTTCTCCCGGGTCAAGTCGTCCATTGTTATTACCCTGACTGTCATCGATGACCATATCAAGGATGTTCAGCTCGGGACCAAATGCCAGGTTGCTGAAGTAGCTGCTCCATGATGTGTCTGACTCTGCTACGACTTCAAAATCCAGGAGGTAATTATCAGGCACGTTGTTGGAAATGTTAATGGAAAAGGCATTGTAAATTGTTTTTGTTTCGCCTGATGGTATGGTGCCGAAATCTTCCAGGCTGTCGTTCATCGCAACATATATCTCATTGGTTTTGAGGGCGACCATCACGTTGCTGGCATCTACCATGCCAACATTTTTAACTGTCATCTCCATGAAGATAGTTTCACCAAATTCGATAACACCATTGTTGTTACCTGCAGAATCATTAATGATATGACTTTCATAAACAACGTACGGTTCATCATCAATTACGATGATGTTTCCAAGGTGTCGTGACCTGTTGTGGGCAATCACAGATACCTGGATGGGTTCCAGGCTGGATATCATGTCGAACAGCTGGAGATTCAGGTTTCCGCTATTGTCGGCCAGACCTCTGCCAATCAGCACGCCATCCTGGACAAGGCCGATACGTGCACCGGGAGCATCGGTCTGGAAGTTGACAGATTGTGTTCCCACCGCCAGGGCCATCGGATATGATGCAACGATTGGTGTAGGCTGTGCAGTCCAGATATCCATTGTAGGATCTCCAAAAAGTGTTAGTTCATAAAAACACCATCTGATGGCACCACTGAGTGAGTTGATATACGATACATTGTCTTCCTTCGAATCCCTGTTGGCTTCTCCGATCATGGTGATGTCTTCTCCGAAGATGGCATCAAAAAACTGGCGGTCGAAATACTGTGATGCACCATTGGTGCTCATATGCTGTCCCCATCCATAACGTGAATTACCTATGTTGGCTACTTCAGCTGTTTCAATGGTGGTGATCTTTTCAGAAAAACAATCTTCCACATACATACCAGCGTATGTCTCCCTGTTGTCGAAAGCACCATTGTAACACCCTTGAGAGTAGCCTATAACAAGCCCGCGGGAAATACCGTCATTGGTAAAATTGGTGGTGGTCAGGTCAGGGTTGTTCATCAGCATGTTATATGTTGTGCCTGAGTGACCCAGGTGATTTCTAAGGTTTACTCCCACGTTGCTGTACTGGTCGAAGACATCGTTTTTATCCCAATAACCATCCCGCTCATATAAGAATGTGATGTTAAAATTCGTTGACAATCCTACAGTTGTATAACCATGATTGGAGCTTCCAAAGGCAACTTCATCTTTATAATCCCCACCCCAGGTAGGTTCTGGCCATAGCATTTCACCCAGAAAAAGGGATTTTTCAATGTCTTCAAGAACTGGTGCATCCTGATAGCGGATGTGTTTCTGGGTCATATTACTGACCTCCTCCGGACTATCAATGCAAAACCTGCCAATGCTGACCTCAGCATAAAGGTCTTCTTCCCCTGGTTCACCATATTTGTTGTCATTATCGCTGTCCCATGTACCATCAAGGTTAGAATAATATATATCTGCAGGAATATCTTCGTCAACTGTACCGTAGGCATTGCAATAAAATCCCCGGTGTGGGATGATCATCTCAGCAGCATTGTCAGGATCGGCATCGCCTCCCAGAATCACCCAGGTGATGCCATAATTTTGCACGTAATCGATGATGCAGTTTCTGATTTTATCCTGGGAGTCGTCGCCGGAATAATTGGCATAAATGTCCTCTGTAGTTTCAGTTTTTACAATAAAACCTGTAGACTCTTTGAAACTGATATACGTATTAAATTCGGGAAGCAATGTCTGATCAGAGATCAGAAGGATGTCTGCTTCATCACTGGACCGAAGTTCAGGATATTCATACTCCTTCTGCAGTTCAGGATTTTCAACAATCTTGCTGATCCTGGATGTTGTGGCTTTCTTATTATTCAGAAAGGCTGATGCGTCTGTTGCCTTTCCTGAGGACTGTGTTATTACTTCAACAGTAATAGATTCTAAAAAAGTCACTTCACTTTTCGCAGGATTGTACCTCACGGGGCAAATGGTAAATGATCCGATACCATGGCCTGATAGAAAGTAAGTTGCATCATCTTCTATGATATTTTCAGGATAGATGCCGGAGAAACTGTATATTTCCTCATCGGGAACAACCTTATAGCGATCGGGCTTCCGGGACAATGGAAATTGTCTTTCAGCCGGCTTGATACGGATGTTTTCCTTTGTTTCATAATAGTTTTCAGAAAGGATCTTTACTTCAGCGATGCTTTGTCCCTGGGGCAACAACAAGTTCACCCCCTTGTGCGGGAGCAACGGATGGCCTTCCGGTCCGTAGTTAAAACAACCATCATAGTTTATAATCGTGTATCCGTCTGAAGTTTCCTCCAGGACAGGCTGGCTGAAATGATACGTTCTGGTTATGGTCTGTGCAGTGAGGCCAAAACCTAAAAAAGCTAACGTGAAGAGAAGAATTATTCTTTTCATAACTTAAAGGTGTTTTTATTTCCTGATCAGTATTTTTTCTGTATGACGTTCTGATTCACTGTCAATTACAAGGTAATATATCCCTGATGGCAGGTGGTTGAAAGAAAGGTTCTTGCTGGAAACCCCTTGCGCTGTGAATGAACCGGAACGATAAATAGTGTTTCCCATGGCATCATACATCCTTATAATAACCTTTTCTTTATGGTTTAAGTTAAAGTTCAGACTGAACACGCCATTGCTGGGGTTTGGATAAACGGAAATTTCTTTTCCTAATTCCTGGTCAACTATGCCCACAGGATTGTTAACAGCAACAGTAAGGCTTTCTGAGTATTCACTCTCCCCGCATTTATTCAGTGCTTTGACTTTTATGGTTGCATATCCCGAAAAGTTTTGTTCCCAAACCACTCTGCTGATGGTCCCGGTTCCACTGATGGTTCCTGCTTCTTCAGGTTCTAGCGACCAGGAGTATGAACTGGCAAAAGGCACATTATTTGTTTGATAATGACATGCAGGCATGCTGACCCAGTCTATGTTTTCAGGCCCCTGGGGTTGCTGAGGTACAGCAGGTGCATCAATGAAAGAAAGCACCATATTGTCCTGCGTATTGCCTCCCTGGGATCCTGTGGCAGTCATGGTCAGTGTTACCGACCCAGCCGCTATATCATCATCACTTGGGATATAAATGGGATCCAGGATTGTATGATCATCGAAGCTTCCTGTTCCGAAAGTAGTCCAGCCAACAGTCTGCCAGGCTGTAGCTTCACCGCTGCATTGGTAAGGACTGGCTCCACAGTTAAGATCATCCGGTCCGGCATAGCATGTCAATGTCATCAGTGGTGGCATGACAACAAAATCGAGCCATGCACAGTCACTACCGGCACTTCCCTGGCTGTCTTTTTTGTATATCCATTTAAATGTATGGTTGCCAGAAGGTGCTGCTACAGCAGCATTTTTCCATCCCTGGGAAGTACCTGACCATTCATTTTTGAGGTTGTTGTCAATGTAGAACCGCAACTTATCCAGATTGGGTTGACTCGACACTTTCCTTACAAAATATATGCTATCGGCCGTCATCACATTTAATGTCAGCATAAGTTCACTTGTTTCTCCATCATTAATAACACCTGATTTCGCAGAGTAAATTCCTTCATATGGGAACTGGCTAGTAATGGTCCATGGTGCATCGCCACCCATCTGCCAGTCAAACTTAGTGAAGTCACCAGTTTCAAAATCATCATATATGAGTCCTATCTTTCGTTTAAAGGTCTTGCTTTTGCTGAATGGTTCTGCATTTAGCGTATAATCGAATTCTGCGATGATGGCTCCATTGGGTGCCTCATCATCAACGTGAACTGTAAAAGAGGCATACTTAAAGCCCAGCAGGCCAAGAACACCCACAGTGTCTGTCAAATTCTCAAATGTCATATATGGGTTATTGGATACCAGCGAGCCTACGGCTGTTTTGGTATCACAATGACCGATGTTCTTGTTTTTGATTTTGATGGTAGCTGTTTCACCAGGATCAAGCCTTCCATTTCCATTTCCATATTGGTTGTCATCGATAACCATGTCGAGGATACTTAATACAGGTCTGTTAAGTGTAATGGAAAAGTCCGTATTCCAGGTTTCTTTGGATTCTGCTTCGATGGTCATGATAAATTCCACGACATGCTGGTCTTCAATGTCTTCCTGAACCATAAAGGTGTATGCATTTTCCTGCCAAGTAGTGCCCTGGGCAGGGACATTGCCCCATTCCTGGTAATCATCGGTTAATATGATGTAAGGATCATTGGCTGAAATGGTTGCGTTGGCATTTAGTGCATCTGAGTTCCCAAGATTTTCAAGTTCTACCGTGAGGCATATTAATTCATCATAATCTGCAACATGGTTATTGTTTCCGAGAGAGTCTTCGATGATGAAATCATTGAGTCTGAGATATGCTCCTTCAGGGTTGGCAACGAGCACTGTTCCAATGTATGGTTCCCGGTTTTGTTTGGTTACGATCACATCAGCTTCCCCAGGTTCTTCAAAGGGGGTGATTTCAAGCTCAGCCAGACCGTCTTCATCAGCCAGCATGGCGCCATGCAAAATTCCGTTCCTTGAAATGGCAACATAGGCGTATGGCTCTGTGTTGACGATAAAGTTAGTGGTCATTAGAGGCAAAAGCTCGATATATGTTACAGATACCATAATTGGTTCCGAGAAATATACCATCAGTGAAGGATCCCCCATCATATTATAAATGTCCCAGTAATATTCTGCTGATCCGGGTGCTCCTTCTTCAACGGCCATATTACCTGCAAAAACCATTTGATCTCCGGTCATATACCAATCCCCAAAGGGCTCGCCATGGTCATGAAATGCCCTGTCGTACATCCCAAGGGTAGTTTCTTCATACGGTGGTGGGTTTTCTGAAATTTCCCCTACGCCTACTCCCCAGTAATAATCTTCATCCCAATAGGTACTGTTGGAAGCACCGATATAGCCTACTGCTCCTTTGTTTTCAGCCCTTACTATGGCTTCTGCAAAGCATTCATTGTCATCGAATTTGCTTGAAAGGCAGCAATTTCCGACAAGCAGGCAATACTGGTCCTGGTTTTCCAGCGAAGGAATATCCCCTATCGTGAATGAAGGGTCGCTCCAGCCATTAGGGCTGCAATGCGCAGTATAGTTTCCATAACTAACACCATCACTGATGTTCTGTATGATGTCAGCGCTATGGCTTCCGGATTCAGGATATAAATAGGTGTGGGAATATATGTCATGGTCTTCATTGAAGTAATTGATGGTGCCATAGTTGATTTGTCCGTTTCCCCAGTCATGCCCATGGCCGGCGTCCATTCCGGCCACCATTACAACCTCATCCAGGAAGGAAGGATCCGGCATGGTGTATTCTTCATATTGAATGGTTTTGTCGATATATGGCTGAAACTGGTTTGTGTTTTGAGCTGAAAACCTTCCATAGTAAATCTCGGGCATCAAGTCACCGGTGAATTCACAGTAATTTCTGTCTGTTGCGCCATTTCCATTGTTCCAGACAGGTATCTGCTGGATATCCCCACAAAACAAAATAAATGATGGAGCCGGGTCTTCGGGTGTGCCGGTATTATAAAGGTTTTGAATATATGCTTTAATGGAGGCTGTTGTTGTTCCGACTTCTGGCTGGTCAGTATAAGCCTCAACGATGGTGAATCCCTTTCTGGTTTTCCAATCGATCAGAGGTTGAAGCTGATCTTCAAACATTCTGTCTGAAATAATTACATATTTAACCGGGTATCTGGTTAAGTTTTCCCTTGATGGCCCTTCAATATGGTTTGGTAAGGTCTTGTAAATTGACTCAAAGAATGGAGAGGCATATTTTTTTTTCAGTTCAAGGGTTTTTTGAATATCTGCACCAGTGAAAATAATTTCAAAGCGAACTTTATCATATACTTTAAGGGTGTTTGTAACAGGATTATATTGCAAAGGAGCAATGTTCATCCGTGCAATCCGGACACTTCTCAGGTAGCCCAGTATGTCTATTGAAACAAGATCTTCCTTGTAGAAAATATCCTTTTTATAAGCTGATTCATTGATCTCAAAATCATGTTCATCCTGGCTTTTGATGCGGGGAGGCTGGACAGGATATAAATGATCCTGAAAACCCTGCAAGTCAAGATCAATTTCAGTATATGTTGCTTCAATGATCCTGATCACAGGAACGGCACTTGCCGGGATCTCAATGAGTTCGCGGTTAACCGGAAATTCAGGCAACCCGGTTGTAAGGCTTTTGCTGTATTTGGGCAGGAAAAGCCTGGTAAACTGGCCTTTTTCAGTTAATACTGGATAGGCTTTTATGGTTTCAATGGTATTAACTGCTTCCAGGGACGAAAAATCACTGGATAATATATCAAGCTGGTTTTCATTGGCAGGATTAACCATAATTTCCTGGGAAGTTCCTGAAATACCAATCAGGAACAAAACACAAAAAAGAAAATATTGAAGAGGATATATCATTTTTACGATTTTTAAAACAAACTGCAGACCAGCCTGATTATCTGTATTGATGTTATCATGCTAATCTGCAGTTTATTTAAGTAAATATTTATAAAGAACTTATTTGTTGATTAGCACTTTCTTTGTTATCATAATGTCATTGCCTTCCAGGATCAGGAAGTAGATGCCATCAGGAAGATTGCTCAGGTTCATTTGTTTGTTAAATGATCCTTCTGTCGCATTAAATTCTTCTTTCATGAAAACTTTTCCTACCATACTGACAATCTTCATCTGAATGTTTCTGCTATCATTTCCTGAAATCCTGATGTTCAATTCACCATTAGTTGGATTTGGGTATGCTTCAAGGCCCCATCCTGAAGGGATTTCAGCAACAGAAACGGTGTTGTCAACCGTTACATCAAGCTCTTCGGAGAAATCACTTTCTCCACAATCATTAATGGCTTTTACTGAAACTGTTGCAGTGCCAACATATGAAAGATTCCAGGTAACAGTTGCACTTGTTCCATCACCGGTGATGTCTCCTGCTTCAGTTGGATCCAGTTTCCATTCATAAGATGATGCAAATTCAACAGGATCAATAGAGTATTCACTGACAGGGGTGGTGAGGATGTCAACGTAATCAGGCCCGTTTGGTGTTGATGGTGAATCAGGGGTTTCAATGAAGTTTAATACCATCTCATCTACCACGGTGCCACCTTCATCATCAGTTGCTGTCATCGTCAGTTGTACAGAACCACTGCTTACATCATCTTCACTTGGAGAGTATATCGGGTCAAGAATTACTGAATTATCAAAAGCTCCTGTTCCTGATGTTGTCCACTCAACAGTTTGCCAGTTGGTTGCTTCTCCGCTACATGCATAATCATTCGTTCCGCAATTGGTATCATCCGGACCAGCATAACATGTCAAAGTCATCAGAGGAGGCATGATAATATAGTCAAGCCAGGCACAGTCACTGCCAGAGCTGCCTTGTCCATCTTTCTGGTAAACCCAGCGGAAAGTGTGCCATCCTGTTGATACATAGAATTTTTCATTCTTCCAACCCTGGGTTGTTCCTGACCACTCAGCTTTCATGTTGTTGTCAATATAAAACTTTAGTTTATCTTGACCTGCTTGTGATGACACTTTTCTAATAAAATAAATAGTATCAGCAGTCATGATCTCCAATGTGATCTTCAGCTCAGAAGTCTGGCCATGGTCAATGGCACCGGATCTTGCGCTGTAAACGCCTTCATAAGGATAAACCGGGGAAACTGTCCATGGCAGTTCACCACCATGTGTCCATTCAAATTTGTTGAAGTTTCCTGTTTCAAAATCTTCGAAGATAAGGCCGATCTTCCTGGTGAAGGCTTTATTTTCAACAAAACCACCTGAGACCAATTCGTAATAGAAATCGGCAAGGATCACTCCATTGGGTGCGTCCGGATCAACACTCACACTGTATTCCGCCCATTTGGCACCAATAAGTCCTATGCTTCCCAATGAATCAATGCTGTTGTTAAGAGTAAGATAGTGACAATCGGTGCTTAGAGTGGCAACGCTGTTATCGGCAGGACAATGTCCAAGGTTCTGGTTTTTGATCTTAATGATGGCATCTTCACCAGGATCTAACCTGCCGTTCCCATTACCACTTTGGTTATCATCGATAACTATCTCTGCAATATGAAGGATTGGCGCATAAGCTTCCAGGATGAAGTTCATGGTCCAGGTTTCATTTTGGCTGTCTGTAGCAGTAACTTCGATTGGAATTTGATGTTCGTCGGGAACATTATCAGCAACATAAACCTTAAATGCATCCGGTACCGATAATGTTTGATTTGCCGGGATTGTGCCGTAAAACTCCTCAGTATCAAGGATTGTTGCATAAGTGTCATTGGTACTGATGGTTACATCCACATCTTCTGCATCAACGCCACCAAGGTTTTCCAGGGCTATTGTCAGGTAAACAGTCTCGCCAAAGTCAAGGTACCCATTGTTGTTTCCTTCCGGATCGTTTATATCGTGAGATTCATAAAGCAGGTATGGGATATTGGCAGGAATTACAGACAACTGGGCCAAATGCGGAAGGAAATTAAATCCGGTGATGGTGAGCTCCAGCGTTGTAGGTTGATTGAGTTGGGGGAAGGTCAGTGTAGCTTCTCCTCCGTTGACGAAAGCAGCAGCAAGGATCTCACCGTTTTCAGTGAGACATGCAACGCCACCTTCAGCATCACACTGGACTGTAAAAGAAGTAGAGCCGATAAAGATATTTGGATTATAACTAACGGTCATATTTTGTGGAAAAGCTGTCCTTACCATTACAGAAGGATCGCCAAAAACAGTCCAGGTATCGGTCATTTCATCTCCACCTGAACCATATTCATCATTCATTTGCATACAACCATGCATAGATATTGCTGCAAAAGTTCTTTTAATATTATCAGGATATGTTTCAACCAACACATCAACCATTTCATCCTGGCCGCACATTGGCGGGTCCCAGCTTTGGTTTATGGTGGACATCAGGGTTGCAACAGCTCCGGTCGGATTTCCATTGTTTTCTGCCCTTAACCATGCTTCAGCAAAACAGGTTGTCCCGACAAAATTACCATTCACACAGGCTACTGACCAAATGAAAGGCCACATGTGCTCGTTGGTGAGGTTGTTGACATCGCTGTTGGAAAATCCTGAAGTACTCCAGGAGGTGGTGCTTCCATGCCCTGTATAATTAATAATGCTTGAGCCGGTGTTGATCTCGGCGGCTACCTGGGATGGAGAAGGATTACCGGGATCATCATTTCCACCTTGTGAACCGTCAAACAATTCTGCACAGTAAGTGTAGGTGAAGTTGAGCAGGTCGGTGTTGATGTTACGGATATGCTCGTAGTCGTATTCCCCGTCATCACCGGGGCCCTGATTCGATGCAATCCCAATGCCTCTGGTATACCAATCGAAATTTAAATCAGGGTTTTTTTCGTATTCAATGGTTCTGTTAACCTGTATGTCAACATGATTCGTGTTTTCTGCTGAAAAACGTCCGATGAAAAGATCAGGATAGTGGTCATTACCCACCACATAGGTGTAATCGTTGTCTGAATCTCCGTTTGATTGAGAAGTCGGCACCTGTGCAGCATCCCCGACAAGGAGCACGAACGTAAGGCCGTTTGTATTATAATAATTAGCAATGTATGATTTGATCTGTGATGATCCTCCGATGGTTGCCACATCAACTACTTCAACAGGTGTTCCAGTCATTTTTTTCCAGTCAACCAGTGGTTGAATATTGGGAATAAAGCTTCCATAAGAAATGATCAGCATATTACCATGTTCATCAACCGGAGTATAACGGTTCAATGCTGAATGATAATTGATAAAGTGATGATCATATATTCTTCCGAATTCCTGAACAACCTTGTCGACTTCCTTTCCCCTGTGAAGCAGATTGATCCCATTATTATCAGCCATAGTGACTTCTATAGTGATCTCTTCATAAACACGCAATGTTTGCGTCACAGGATTGTACTGAACCGGATAAACAAGAACAGTCTGGCCTCTGAAATCCCTGATAATATGAGGATCTCTTAATTCAGCTATCTTTCCGGGGAAAAAGGCATTTTTGTCATATACTTCACCATAAGTGAATGGAACAGTTGATGGATCAACATCCCTGTAAAGGTTTCCCTTTGAAGGTGCAATGGAATGCCCGGTGTATTCTTTGAAAGATGTTGATACTATTTTCACTTCCATCCTGGCTTTGTCAGGAATGATGACAGAAGAAGTTAATTTTGGAAGGTCGGGAGATCCCTTTTCCAGAATTTGTGTCGCATCGTTTATCTTTACAACCCATTCTTTTCCATACATCGTTTCAATTGGTAATAATGAAAACTGATCGACCGTGAACTTCAGAACAGATTTGTTAATGTCTGAATAGACCAGGTCGATATTTGCCTGTGGCTGGTTGCTATTTTTGAAATCTTGAGAGAAACTGCAAATACTACTGAGTATTATCAGTATCGTTATTAGGTAAGTCAAACTGGTTTTCATAACTAAGCTTATTTGTTGTTGATTATTTACTTTAATTAAATGTTTTTGAGAGTTGATAGATTGTCATATTATGCTGCTACAATTTCATCAATGTAGCCGGATTCCCTGCAATTGATAAGATTTGGTTTTGGTTTTCAGGAGCATATAGGTTTAAATACCTGTTTCTCTGCGATGTAAAATTACATACAATTATACGTTTTTAAGACAATTTGTTGTCTAAAATGGTTGTAAATCAGATTATTTAGACGAGTTATAAATAAACTCATCCTGGTGATTCATGCCAGACCGACATTATTATAGTGCTGAAGTTTAGCATTAAACCAATACTTGACTTTTCATACCCACACCCTGTCCCTTTTGCTTGAGGCGTGACAGGCTCTCCCTGCTGGCAGGGAGGGGGTTAGGGGATGGGTATGCAAAAACGGTAACAGTATAATTTTAAAAGCAAATCCACCCCGAGCGAAGCCGAAGGGCTATTTCCTGATAATTATCTTCCTGGTCATTTTACCTGAGCCGGATATTATTTGCAGGAAGTATAGTCCTTCAGAATAGTTGTCAATATTAACGTTGTGGATATATTTACCTGTAAAATTGATTCCGGATCTTTCATAGATTCTGTTTCCGACGGCACTGAATATTGAGATCTGCACCTTTTCTTTGTTTGGTGAGATCATATCCACAACGAAAGTTCCATTATTAGGATTGGGATATACCTGAATGCCCAGATCATTGAGTTTTTCCTGGATACTCACTGTGTTATCAACAGTGACTTCAAAAACTTCAGAATACTCACTTTGTCCGCACTCATTCATAGCTTTTACGGAGACTTCAGCCATTCCAAGATAGCTCTCATTCCATTCAATCATTCCTGTGTTTTGGGTTCCGGTAATGGTTCCTGCAGTTTCAGGGCTGAGGTCCCACAAGTAAGAGGTTGCCCCAATCACTGGCTCTGTGTTATACTCTGATGTTTGTATTGAGAAAAGGTCTACATAATCTGGTCCTGAAGGCATACCTGGAATATCAGGTTCAGAGATAATGCTTAATATCATTTCATCATCTGTGGTTGCACCTTCATCGTCCATGGCCATAATGGAAAGTTCAACGGATCCTGCAGCAATATCATCGGCACTTGGTGTATAGACTGGTTCCAGGATTGTGTGATCATCAAATGTACCGGTACCTGAAGCAGACCATTCAACAGATACCCAGTCTGTAGCTTCTCCCTGGCACTGGTAATCCTCTCCTGCACAGATGTGGTCATCATGGCCGGCATAACATGTCAGGGTCATCCATGGAGGAAAGATGATGTAATCGAGCCATGCGCAATCAGAACCCCCGGATACGGAGTTATCTTTTTGATATACCCATTTAAATGTTTTCATGCCTGTGCCAACATGGTATCTTTGTTCTTTCCATCCTTCACCTGCACCTGACCATTCTCCCTTAAGGTTGTTGTTAATGTAGAATTTCAGTTTATCCTGCGGTTCAGATGATACTTTTCTGGTAAAATAAATGGTATCTGCCGTCATGATCTCCATTGTAATTTCCAACTGGCTCTTCTGGCTGTGGTCAATATTTCCCGACTTGGCACTGTAGACACCTTCGTAAGGATAGAGTGAAGTTGTAGTCCATGGTACATTGCCTCCCAGCACCCAGCTATACTTGTTAAAGTTTCCGGTTTCAAAATCTTCCAGGAGTAATCCGATCTTTTTCCTGAACGTTTTTTCTTCTGTAAACTGGCCTGATTCCAGTTCATAGTCAAAGAAAGCAAACACACATCCGTCAGGTGCATCGGGATCTACCGTGACTTCGTATTCCGACCATTTGAACCCGAGAAGACCCAGGGCACCCAGATCATACGTCGTATTGGTCATGTTGATGTATTGCGATTCAGTGGTTAAGGTGCCTGTGGAATTTTCAGCCGGACAATGTCCAAGGTTTTTGTTTTTAACCTTCAAGGTAACAGTTTCACCGGGATCCAGCCTTCCGTTGCCGTTTCCTAAGGTGTTGTCATCAATAACCATTTCCAGGATGTCAAGGACTGGCGCATTTAGCAACAGTTCATATGATTCGATCCAGACCTCTTCAGAGTCATCTTCGAATTGCATGTCGATCATGGCAATATACTGGTCAGGAGCCTGGGCAGAAATGTCAAGTGCAAACGCACTATCAGCAAGGGCCAGGGATTGTCCGGGTATAATGCCCCATTCATGGATGCTGTCGAGAATGGTGATCATGGTATCTGAAGATGAGATCCTTCCGATGACATTTGACGCCGAATCGGTACCAATATTTTCGAGGGTAACATCCAGTTTGATGTGCTCTCCGAAATCGGCATAACCATTGTTGTTTCCAGTTTCATCATCAATGTCCACATCATTCAACACCAGATAAGAACCGTCTAACGGAATGATGGGCAAGGTAAATTCATAGGGCAGGTGATTATGGTAAGTCACTGTGAGAATGGCTTCTCCCGGATTTATCAATGGAGATCCGAAATCAATGGTTGCATCTCCTGATGCATCAGTAAAAGCAACTGAGTAGATTGACATGTCTTCATTCATGATACATACCCTGGCATCTTCAACAGGACCATCAGTACCTTCAACGTTCAAGGTGAATTCATCCATTCCCAGGAAAAGGATGGGTTCATGGGTGACAGTTAAATTTTCCGGTTGAAGGGTCCATGGTTCAAGTGAAGCATCACCCAGCCACAGATAAGTCCTGACATTGGAGCGACCAATTGTACCGTGAACATTTAATACTGTAACATTTGCAAAGTTGGTCACATAGCCGATGTTCGAGATGCCTTCTTCAAATACGGCTTTGTACATCTCTTTGTCATAGTCATGGTTCGGGACCGTATATGAAGGTATGATTGCACCATTGATAGCCACGGAAGCTACCGGTGATTTCATAAAAGTTTCACACAAACAGTCGCCAGGATGTGCCACAATATCCATATTGTCGCAACAGACATCAAACAATACGAACAGCCTGTCTTCATTGGTGAACTGTGCAACATGGGCTGCCGTAAAACTTCCTGAATTGCACCATTCCCAGAATTCAGTGGCGCTTCCATGTCCTCGGTAATTAAATATACCACAGGAATTTGCATTGATGTAGTTGATTATATCATCGTTTGTGGCACCGGCACCACCGTAACATTCCTCAAAAATAGGTGTTTGTAAGGGGTAACTGTATGTCTTGATCTCATCCTTACACTGAGTGTATTTTGAAGGATAATTTTCCTTATGGGCTACCAGGATGGTATTTTCTGCCCAGTTGGTACTGGCATCGGGATTTTTATAGTGATCCAGGGTCTTTTCTATCTGCAGCTCAAGTTCGTCAAGGTTGTCATAAGTAAATCTGCCAATGGCCAGGTCCGCATAATGGTCATCAGGTCCGTCCATACAAGTATACCATGAATCGGAGTAAGAGGGGTCTTCTCCGGCAGGATCCCACCAATACATTGGAACATCGTCCGGATCTCCGGTGTTTCCACCATTGGGATATGCATCACCAACCATCAACACATACTCGAGTCCATCTGAATCATATAAATCAGAAATATAATCTTTAAAATCTTCGGGGATGTTAAAGCCTGATTCCATGGTTCTTACTTCAACCTTAAATCCTTGCTGGTTTTTCCAGTCGACCAGGGGTTGAATCGTGGATAAGGTATTGGTATTGGTAATGACCAGATATTTAATGTCATCACTGCTCCTTGTTCCTTTCATGAAACCCATGGACTCAAAGTTCTTGATCTTCGAACCATACATTTTATAAAATACCGGGGAGACGGTCTTATCGCGGAAAACATTCGTTTCAGTATCAATACCATAGAATTCAATTTTTACTTTTATGTGTTTGAATGCGATAAGCTTTTTGGTTGATGGGTTGTATGAGAAGGGGATCAGGTGCATTCCTGAGATCTTCACATCCCTCCAAATGCCGGGTTTACTCATCAAGGCATTGTTTTCAGGGTAGTTCAAGTTTTTGGCATAGAATCCCTCATTATAATCAAATCCTTCCGGCTGTCCGCCTTTGATATCTTTTGAAGGTGTCTGAAAAGGAAATATGTGGTAATTTTCAAGTTCTATTTTTTCAGTTTCCAGTATGTTAACCTTCACATTTCTTTCGGAGGGGATGCCTATTATTTCATGCAGCAGGGGGAGGGCAGGTTTTCCAATTTCCTGTGTCGTTTGCCAGGCAAAGATCTCTACCTGCTGGAAGGTTTTTCCTTCTGCTTCAATTTCATTGACAAATACTCCGGGGACATAAATGTCCAGGATGACAAAGGATTCATTTTGTTCCAGAACATTAATTTGAGGTACTTCCGGATTTTCACTGGTAAATCCGACCCATTTGGCCTGACCAAATGTCCAGATTGAAACAAGTAATAATGATGCCATTAAGATGGCCGGGTTCAGCTTTTTCATGATGGAATGATTTTAGAAGACATGAATACAAAGTTAAGGTCAAATCTAATGATTGTAAATCATATGTAGCTGCAAACCTTCCTGCAAAGGTTTATTTATAATGATTTAAAATAATATATTGTAAGATAAAAAAATGCCCATCCTATTGAATGGGCATTTTATGTTTTATTGGTATGAATTTACCTTTGGATAATAACCTTTTGGAAATGAGTTCCAAGGTCATTTTCTATGACGATGAAATACATTCCTTCAGCTTCACCGGAAAGGTCAATATCTCCACTATAGGTGCCATTGAATGTTATGTTTTCAGATGTATATACTGCAACGCCCAATGCATTGAGTACGGTTATATTTACTTCATTTTTCTTATCTGAAACAAGTTCAACAACACATTGTCCTTTAGTTGGATTGGGATAAATATTGATTCCAAGTCCAAGGTCATTTTCTATGACTCCGAAAGTACTTTCGACAACAATATCAAGTGATGCTTCTGGTCCTTCACCACAATCATTGGAGCCTTGTACTGTCAGGGTTACGTTTCCTGTATAAGTATCATCCCAAACCACCTTACATGTATTGTTGTTTTGTATCAATTGCCCGGCATTTGCTGGATTCAGTGCCCACACATGATCAATGGCATTGGCAGTTGTACCAGTTGAATATTCAGTTGTATCAACCAGGTAGTTGTCAAACGATGTCATACCATCAGGTTGTTCTGGTGTTCCTGGCATAGGATCTATTGAAATCATTGCACTTCCTGAACCATTGTTCAGACAGCTGTTGGCATCCTGTACGGAGGTAATGGTATACTCCGTTGTTTCTGTAGGTTTCACATACATATTATGGGGTGAGTTTGGAACATCCATGCTCATGCTTCCATCATTCATAACCAGGTGCCAAGGTGCAGTTCCGGTAAGCTCCAGGGTTACCATTGCACTGTCACCTTCACAAATGCTTGCATCGCCTGATATTTCCGCGGTGGGCTGTTCATGAAGCATTACATCGAGAGGTTCTGACTGTGGACCAACACCGGAAGCGTTCATGGCACAAACGGTGAGGCTTGCCATACCAGAGTAGTCTGCACTCCATTCAACCGTAGCAACTGTATCGCTGGCAGTGATTGTACCTGCGTCAACAGGATCAACGGCCCAGATATAGACATCAGCACCTTCGACACTATGGGTCGTATAATCTGATGATATGTTTCCAGCACATGCTTCTGTTTCTCCAACCGGACAAGGAGGAGCAAGGGGCAATCCATAAAACCCGAAGAAATTGAGATATTCTCCCATCAATTCATCTTTAGTGGATTCATCATCGGCCAGACCACCAAATTCAAATGATGAGCCGATTGTTTTATAATCACCTCCATCATGGGCAACAGCATTGCCATAGCTGGGGCTGCTGTTCTTGAAGATCATCATGGCAGGGAAGATGGGTTCGATACGGTCGATCCAGTTATTGTCGCCTGAATATGTAAAGATCATATCCTCTGTGAAGGTTCCGTCTTGTCCAAGTATACTTAAAAGGTCATTTGAACCATCATCTGTGCCGTTGACTTTGAAGTAAGGATGAACCGGAGTCGCGTCATCGTAATACCAAGTATCTCCGCCTTCCATATATAACCTTCCTCCGTTATCCAGGAAGTCAGCCAAAGCTTGTCCTTCCGTATCATTAAGGATGTAGTTTGTGCTGTAGACTCCAAGACTAAGGAAGATAGAAGCATAAAGATTGAGATCATCGGGCCATGTTGTGACATATTCTGCAGAGACTCCCACATTATCAATCGCCTCGTAAACATAAGGTCCTGAGTTTTGATTGCCGTCAAGGTCAAGAACAAGTACAGGAATTTGTCCGATGGTCAGGTTGAACTGTCCGGATCCCGTGTAACCAGCATATCCTGTCAGGTTCAGGTCAAAGGTGGCATTATATCCTGGAGGAGCTGTAACCAATGTAGTAATGTTGAAGGATTGCTGTCCTGTTTCGCCATTTGTGATATTACCATATTCCATCAGATCGGAATTGATGGTAACATAAGGATCGCTGGATAACACTTCTCCCCAGATCTCCAGTGCATCTGCAGAACCATTATTTTCCACAGTTACGATGAGGTCGGCTGTCTCACCCGGATCCAGTTTGCCATTTCCATTTCCTGATGCATCATCAACAACGACCTCAAACAACTCAAGGTTCGGAGCATGTGCCATAATGGTGAGGGTACTGTTCCATGAATTACTTGCATTGTCCTCTGCCACTATATCAAAAGTTATCTGATGATTGTCAGGAATGTCTCCTGCTACGTCGAATGCATAACCATCATCGACTGTAACGGACTGGTTGGATGGCACCGTACCGAAATCAGCTGAAGCTGTGTTGATTGTAATATATGGATCTGATGTTGAAATATTTACAACTACATCTTCACCATCTTCAGATCCTACATTTTTCATGGTAAGGCCCATGAGAATGGATTCACCGTAATCTACTTCACCATTACCGTTTCCATTTCCATCATTGATGGCATGATCTTCTTTGATCACATATGGTCCGGTAGGCGGAATGACTTGTATCTCTGCTTCGTACCTGTAATAGTTTGTTTTGGTAACCACGATATCGACCATTGTTGGCGGATACTGAGGAGCGATCGGAATGTTTACTGGTGAACCGTTGCTGGTTGCTGTACCTATGATCTCTCCTTCAACAGACAAAGCAATAAAGGCACCATCATCAGCCTGAACAGTAAATTCTTCAAGGCCGGCAAGCAATACATTGTCATGGTTGACTGTAAGGTTTTGTGGTACTTCAGAGTACAGTGTCATAAATGCACCACCATGATGGTGGAAAAGGTGGTAAGTAACCTCTTTACTGTTTGGATTATATGGCCAGTTGGATTGTCTGAGGAAATATTTACCAGCCGCATTTCCAAAAGCAGGAAGCAATCCACGTGGATCGGGAGGTGTTTGTTCGTCGGGCATGAAATCGGGCCACATATTGTCAAACATACCCCATACGTAGGTATCATTCACGAATGAGTAAGATACTTCTGATGCAGCGATGAGTCCTAATGCTCCGGCATTATGTCCGTTCTTGGTATGGCGGTGGAATTTTTCAGTAAAGCATTCATTGTACCAGTTATATTTTCCTGTAAGACAGTTTATTGAAAAAATAAAGCATAGGTCTTCGTTTTCAAGGCTGTTGATATGGGTATTACTGAAATCGGGTTCTCCCCAGCCTGTTTCACCACCATGGTCGCGGTGTTGCAAGATGAAGGCTCCATCGTTGATGGCATCTATTACCATCTGGGCTGTTCCGCCGGACCATCCACCCAGTTCAGCAGGTGTTTGTGGAATATAGCCCTGTCCGCTTGGCCCAAAGTAGTTAACCACCTGGTCGGTGTTATCATTTGAAGACCAGATTGATCCTGGTGAACCGGAATAAATCGCATTAATACGAACAGGGTCTTTTCCATGTTTATGTTTGAAGTAACCACCAACCGTCTCAGAGCAGATTTGGAACCAACGTTCGGTCTGCCAGCCGAGTGCTGTGATGGGATGGTTATAAAAGTCAGGATTGGTTGGTGGGTTTCGTTCATGATCAAGGACTTTGGTAACCATGGTTTCGAGGTCTGTTTCATCTTGTGCAGTCATCCTGGCAAAGACAACATCAGGCATATCCTCGAAACCGACACCAGCAACATCTGCAAAAATGTTGTCAGAAACGCAGTATCCATTCCAGATGGGAGAAATAACCGTACTGCCAGATGTACCATAATCACCCATAAGAAGAACAGCGGCTGGTGGATAATCCCAGTTGTTATAGGCGTCATCAACAAAACCTTCAATGGCGGCTACTGTGTTTCCACCAAGATCTTCTGTAGTATAAATTCCGGTACTGATACCTTGTTTGTTTCTAAATTGCTTCAGTGAATCTGCCCAGCTTACAAACACAGGGTCATCGGGGGTAATGATGACATATTCATAGTCTGGTGTTCTGCTTCCTGAGTTTGGGCGGCTGAAATC
>JAGYLD010000002.1 GCA_018401355.1 Bacteroidales bacterium | reverse complement strand
AATTTGTGGGGGTCTCCTTCAATTACAGCCCTGTCCATAAACGCACCCGGATCCCCTTCATCTGCATTGCAGATCAGATATTTTTGATCTGTCTGCATCTTCTGAGCCAACTTCCATTTCATACCTGTTGGGAATCCGCCACCGCCCCGTCCTCTGAGGCCACTCTTTTCAATTAAATCACAAATATCTTCCTGGGTGTTGTTTTGCAATACTTTTATGAAACTTCTGTACCCGCCTCTGGAAATATATTCTTCTATACTGACAGGATTAACGAGGCCACAGTTTTGCAAAACCACCCTTTTTTGGGGTTTGAAGAACGGGAGCTCATCGATGAAGTTAACATGCTCCCAGGGTTTGTAGTTATTGGTCCTGAACTGACCGAGTAGCGATTCTTCAGTGACCTCCATTTTAAATACTTTATCAAGGATGGCCTCAACCTTATCCTGGGTAACATTTTTAAAAGAAAGCCTGTTGCTGCCAGGTAGCTGCACATCCATCAAGGGCTCTGCAGCACACAAGCCAATACACCCTGTTTCAATGATCTCAGCCTCTATATGCCTTTCTTCCAGAAATTTTTTAACGGCCTTGATGGTTTTGTCTGCTCCGGCACCCAAACCACATGTCCCTGCCCCAACAAAAACTACAGGTTGATCTATTTTCTTGTGGCTGAGTTTCTCCAATAATTCATTAAGACCAGAACCTTCGGGATTATAATCTTTGGACAGCACCTCATCAATGAGTGTATTCCTTATTTCTTTTTGATCATTTAAGCACATTTTTCCTCCTTCTGGTTTCTGTAGTTTTCTATGATCTGTCCGATCGTCTCTCCGGTAACCCTGGCATGGAATTCTCCATTGACGCAAATGACCGGAGCAAGTCCGCACGCACCGATGCAGGCTACCACTTCTATGCTGAACAATCCATCATTGGTTGTCTGCCCTGCCTTGGTTTTCAAATGTTTTTCCAACTCTTCCAATACGGTTTTTGAGCCCAACACATGGCAGGCAGTGCCCCTGCAAACCTGAATGTGGAATTTTCCCCTGGGTTCAAATCTGAATTGATTGTAAAATGTTGCAACACCAAAGATTTTGCTGGAAGGCATGTGCAGATGCCTTCCTACTTCAACAACAGCCTCTTCAGAAATATAACCCTGAGCCTCCTGCAACTCCTGCAATACAGGGATCAAAACATCCTGCCTGGCCTCCGGATAAGATTGAATAATCGATAAGATCTTTTCTTTCATCATTGTAAGATTTGTTCTGGGCATATTAAGGACCTCGCGTTATCTATATTTCCTGAATGTTAAGAACATGCGGGTCAAATAATTCTTCTCCTTGTCAAAGGTTAATTAGTTAACCTTTTCTGTCTTCAAACTCAATTGCTTTTCGATTTCTGGAATAATGAGCCGGCCATCAACAGGTTTGCGGAGGAAACCATCAACTTTAAGCCAGACTGATTTTCCGTTTTCTGACAAATAATCGATTCCTGCAGCACCGGTAGTGACATCTTTAACCAGGATCACCTGCAATTCCTTGTAACGGGGATCTTTCCGGTATTCTCTGGCCATGGCCTGAACGCTGGGGTTGTTGGTTGTAAGAATCTCTATGGAGGTCAGCATTATAACCGGCATTGCATTGAAATCTTCACTTTCGCTAAGCTCCTTTGCCATCTCAAATCCTTCATAATGAGTGGTCATCATCACATCCAGGATGGCGAGATCCGGTTTTTCCTTGTATGCCTTCTTCAGGCCTTCAAATTTGTTTAAAGCAGTGATAACTTCAAAATCTGCATTTTCGAGAATTGCCTGGAGTACATTGATCACGTCAATGTCATCGTCAACGATTAAAATTCTGTGTTTTGTCATGGCTGATAATTTTTATTAGATTCAACTTTATTTCATTAAAATTTACATCTGCTAAATTACCATCATGACAAAGGGTCATACAAGGTGTATAATTACCGTTTTAATCAGATAAATAAAGGAAAGAAAACAGGTAGCAACAGGAAAAGAAACCTGTAAAAGGAGGAAAATAAAGGAGGGAAAAACCAGTACTTATCTACAGGGTCTAAATGTCAACTAGCTTATTCTTAATGGCATAGGAAAGTAAACCGATGGTGGATTTACAATTGGTTTTTGCAAGCAAATTTGATTTGTGGCCTACGACAGTTCGTTCGCTGATAAACAATTTTTCGGCAATTTCTTTGTTGCTGAGGCCTTCACTCAGCAATTGCAAAACCTCCATTTCACGTTTTGTAAACTGCAGGATGTCTTTACCGGTTTTATGATCGTCTTTCACCTTCCTGGTAAAATAATCCCAAAGCTCGTTGCTGTAATAGGTATGACCGCGTGAAATGGATTGAATGGCCTGTTCCAGATCGTCTTTGTTGATGTTTTTTAAAAGAAAGCCTTTGGCTCCTGCTTCCAGCATGCTTTCAATATAGGCTTCATCGTTAAACATGGTCAGAGCAGCTATCTTCATGTCAGGGAAATCTTCTAATGCCTTCCTGGTGGCTTCAACACCATTCATCACCGGCATTTCTATGTCCATAAATACAAGTTGGGGCTCTTTCTTCTTTATGATTTCAAGAAAATCCTTTCCATTGGAAGCCTCCCCTATAACACGGGCGTATTTAAGCTTATTGATGACCATCTTTAAACCATTCCTGAATATTTCATGATCATCCACAATAATGATATCAATAATTTCCTGTACCATAATTCAGTATTTTCAAATTAAAAGAATCCTGAAATTAAACCGGCTGTTGCAATTCTACCTCAGCAACAAACACCATCCCCTCACCTGTAATGCTCTCAAACTTTACCTTGCCATCAATAGAGCGTATTCTCGACAGAATGTTGTTCAGGCCCATCCCTTCAATGTCACGGGTCATGATCTCTTTCTCATCAAATCCGATGCCGTTATCCCTGTAAACCAAAATGATTTTGTTTTCAGCATAATCCAGGTTGATCTCTGATACGGAGGCCCTGGCATGCTTAATCGTGTTGTTGATCAATTCATTGATGATCCTGTAAAAAATCAGTTCAAGCGTCTTATCAAGATTTTCAGGAATATTGGAAGCATTGAAAGAAATATCAAGCTTCTGCGTTTTATTGATCTTCCGTATAAACTCCTGAACAGCCTGAACCAAGCCATATTCCTCAATCACCCTTGGTCTCAGGTTATTTGAGATATCCCTGGTATTGGTTATGGCCTCATCGATGATCTCATTGGTCACACGTATCAATTCCTTCCTCTCACCTTCATCTGTTTCTGAGCTCAACTGGCTAACATAAAGTTTTATGGCGGAAAGTATCGGGCCCAGTCCATCGTGGAGTTCCTTTGACAACCGTCCCCGTTCCTTTTCTTCAGCATTTATAACAGCACCAAGGATTCGCCGTTCCATCTGCTTACGCTCGGTAATGTCGCGGGCAATGGTGAGCATGGCCTTTTTATCTTCATAGTCAATAATGCGACTGTTCATCTCCAGGGATATCACTTCCCCGTCTTTTGCAACATGTTCCGATTCATAAATTAACTGACCCCGGTTGATGATCTTATCAATGTTTGAATCTACATCTTTGCGGAATTTTGCACTTTTTATATCCCTGAAATTCATGTCCAGCAATTCCTTCCTGGTATAACCCATCCGGGTTATTGCCTCCTGGTTAACTTCCAGAAAATTCCCCTTCAGGTCGGCCAAAAATATTTCATCTGAACTGTTTTTGAACAACGCTTCAAAACGCTTTTCCGATTCCATCCTGGCCTTTTCTAACCTGTTATAAGAAAAAAGGACTTTGCCGAGATAGATCACTCCAAATGTCATGATGATGGTAATGGCCACCCCAAGCCAGCTATTGAGAAGAATAAGGAACTCATTGGGGTTGCTGTGCAGGTAAAAAAACAATTCTATGATGCGGCGGGCGGCCATAAGAATAAAAGCGACGGCAATAAGTTTCCAGGCAAGTTTTCCCTTGGCCACCTTTAGCAAATACAATGCTGCCACCGCTGCAATGATCTGCAGAAAAGCCGAGAGAAAAATGGCTATGAAGGTGAACATATAATAAAAATTTACTTGCAAAAGTAGTATTAATTGCAGATTCTTCAGGTAAGATATGACCGCCCAAGAATTAAACTAAGCAGAATTTGCAGGAAAAAGTTAAATATTCCCTATTATTGTACTTCCGATCATACAAAGATCATTTATGTTAACGCTGATTAAGAACCAAATCATTCCTTTATGAACAGGCATTTGCGCATTTCCTTTACTGCTTATTGGATTTTTGCTTTTTCAATGGCGGGCTATTCCGGTACCATACATGAAAGACCAAGAACCTATGTCAGTTATCAGACAAATGGTGAAATTGTTATTGATGGAGTACTGAATGAAAAGGATTGGGATTTGGCTCCATGGACAGAAGATTTTGTTGACATTGAAGGATTGCAAGAAAATCAACCGCCCCTCAGAACAAGGGTGAAAATGTTATGGGACCAACATGCCGTTTATATTGCCGCAGAACTGGAAGAGCCACATATCTGGGCGACCCTGACTGAAAGGGAATCCATCATTTTTAACGACAACGATTTTGAAGTTTTCATTGATCCCAATGGCGACAATCATAATTATATGGAACTTGAAATGAATGCCCTGGGCACAGAATGGGATCTTTTCCTGGATAAACCATACAAGGATAAAGGCAATGCATTAAGCACCTGGAACCTGGATGGATGGGAGAAAGCCATAAAGATCCATGGAACACTCAATAATCCCGGTGACATAGACACATGCTGGACCATTGAAATGAAACTTCCGCTGGCCTCTGTTCTGAAAAATCACAGAGAAAAGGATTATCCTGCCGAAAATACCGTCTGGCGAATGAATTTTTCAAGGGTTCAATGGGAAACCCGTATAAAAAATGGCAAATATGAAAAGGCAATAATCCCGGAAACCGGAGAAATAAAAGCCGAGAAGAACTGGGTCTGGTCACCTCAATGGGTCATAAATATGCACAATCCTGAAACCTGGGGATATATTATTTTTACTGAAAAATCCATCGAAGAGAAAAGTCCTGAGCAATTTAGTTTTCCGGATCCGGATTATGAATTGAAAATGTGCCTGATCAACTTATACTGGGACCAGAAGAAACTTTTTAAAGAAGAAAGAAGCTATGCCATTTCATTTGATCAACTGAACCTTGATCATTCAATTTGTCCGTACAGGTTTGAATTGAATTCTTCGGTTTATTCTTATATCATCACTGGTTTTCCGGGCAAAGGCTATGTCTGGAAAATAAACCAGGAAAGGAAATTGTGGCAGGATTATAAATAGTTTTAATGAAATTACAATCGTATCTTCAACAACCGTTCCCAAACACCATCAATAAATGGCAAGTAATACTTCCCATCAGTGTTTTCGTCGGGTTGTTTATGATCATTTTTCAACCATTTGGTCTTCAGGTTTACCAGCACCATAGTAGGCTCTACATTTTAGCCGGTTATGGACTTGTAACATTTATTGTCCTGGCATTCAATTTATTCATTTTACCATACCTTTTCCGGAGTTTTTTTGATGAATCAAAGTGGACTGTTTTAAATCAAATTTTCAGGATTATCATTGCATGAAAATAGAAATATGCCAAAGTGAAAATTGCTGAGGAAGCTGAAGAATAAAATTTTATCTGGTGCCCTCGTAAAAAATGACATTTTTTCTGGGGGTTCCAATTTCTCGAGAAAAAGGAAGGAGACATTTCAGCCAGGAATATTTCCTTTCTTCCTGTTATAAAAGAAAAATGTTAACCATAAAATGCAAAATTCAAGCATATACGGTTTTAAATTAGTAATTTCCACAATGAAAAATCCGTAACTGGAATGGATTAATACCGTATCCCTATCCATTAATGTCTTATTTTTAATTGCTAAATTGCATGATCGAAACCCGTTATTGCAATTTATTCAATTACAGGGTTTTAAAAGACTTAGGCCATTGATTGTACATTCACCCGGACACAAAATGCAAAGAATTTCATTTTTTCAGTTAATCTTTTATTCCCGGAAAGTTCTTCTTATAGTTATTATCATTCTTTCTTTCGTCGTTTCCGTCACTGCACAAATGAGTTATTCTATTGAGCTGTGGGAGGAAACAAAGTATGATACATTAATCACCAATGATTTTCTTGAACTCGATGCGGTTGAATTCGTGGAACCAATGCAATTCGAAGGAGATTTTGCCGGGAAATACAAACTATTGGTTCGTCAGCCTCTGGATCCGGAGGATCCGTCGAAAGGATCTTTCCTGCAAAATGTTATCATCAACCATAAGGATTTTTCTTTTCCCACAGTTGTCATCACAGAAGGATACAATGCCGATTACGCAACTTTCCCTGCTTATGAAAATGAATTGACACATTTTACGGGCGGAAATCAGATCTGTATTGAGCACCGGTATTTTGGCAATTCCATTCCTGATAAAATGGACTGGCAATACCTGACTGTTGAGAATGCAGCAGCTGATCAGCACAGGATTATTGATATGCTGAAGGAACTTTATAAAGGTAAATGGATCTCCACCGGTATCAGCAAAGGAGGTCAAACAGCTTTATACCACAGGACACTATACCCTGAAGATGTAAATATAACAGTAGCCTATGTGAATCCTCTGAATTTTAATGTTGAGGATGGTCGTCATGAAGGATTTATAGAAAAAAACGGAGATCCTGAAGAAAGAAAAGACATAAGAGAATTTCAACTGGAAATCCTATCGAGACGCGACAGTATTTTCCCTTTATTCCAGGATTTTATTGATAGCAACCACTATAATTTCAGAATATCAAGTGAAGAAATTTATGATTATTGTGTCCTGGAATATTCGTTTGCCTACTGGCAATGGCATCCTGAAGAAAATAAAATCCCAGGGAAGGAGTCCTCAAATGAAGCCCTGTTTCATCATCTTATCAGCATTTCTTCACCGGATTATTTTGCGGAACAAAGCTTAACAAAATATCAGCCATTTTTTATTCAGGCAGCAACTGAACTAGGATATTATGGTTATGATATTACACCTTTTGACTCTTTGATGATCATTGAGGATGCAGAAGGATATCTTTATGAAATATTCCTCCCGGATACGGTTTGTTTCTCCTTTGATAACAATATGAACAAAAAAGTTGTGAAATTCCTGGAGAAGGAGGACCCCAGAATTATTTTTATCTATGGTGAATACGATCCATGGTCGGCATCAGCTGTTGAATTTCCGGAAAAGAAGAACATGACAAAATTCGTTAACCCGAAAGGAAATCATGGTAGCAGGATCAACAACTTGCCTGATCCAATGAAAACAAAAGTTCTCAAGATATTGGATAACTGGCTTGATGAATAATTTCAAACAACCATTGCGCCTCTTATGCATATTAAGTAAATTCCTCAAAAAACATAAATTTTAGGCAATACCGGTTAATGCTTGTACATACAAATTTTGTCATTGGCACTATTCCATCTCAAGAATTTTATTTGCTGTAGATATCTTAATTGTCAGTTCCTCCTGCACTTCTTTTCCCAGAATCCGGGAAAACCTTGTGAAAAGCTTCTGCCAGGATTCAACCAATTTCTGCTGTATTGCCAGCGATCTTTCTGTGGGATGCACTTCCGTGTAACGACCAACCGCCATCTTAGTAACAAATCCTTTGCTTTCCAACTTTTCCACCATCCTTGTCACTGTTGAATATGCCAGTTGCATAGTATCAGCAATAAAGCCAATATTTGCACCAGGGTTTCCATTCACTGTAATCAAGATGAAACAATATGTGGATGACAATCCTGTTCCGGTAAATGCTTCGTCAGCAATCCTTGCAATTTTTCGGGAAAAGGCATTAGTAGTATAATACAGGCAATTTGAAAATATTTCTTTTTCGTTGCTCATAATACAAATATACTAATTTTGCTTGTACATACAAAGGAATTTCTTAAGTATTCTTATCATTAAGCTATAATAAATTCTAATTTTGTTTCCTGTTTAGACGAAAAGTTTTTGCCCCAATGAGAAAAACATTAACATTCATCATCATAGTATTGCTTTCATCCACGATATATGGTCAAAGGCACTTAAAAAATCAGTCCATTAACCATTTCAGAGAGTTTACATTCAGTCAGCAATCTCTTCTAATCAATGGTGAGAACGGACAGATGAAAATCACCCATTATACTCCGGAAATAATACGCATCAGAGCTTCCAGAAGTGAAATTTCTGATGGTATTTCATATGCTGTAGTCCGGGAACCAACAGGAAAGTTTGGGTTTAGCTTCAACAGCAGTGTACTTGTACTGACTACTGATTCGCTAAAAATAGAGATAGAAAAATACCCTCTTCACGTAAAAATATTTACAAAAGATAACCATCTTATCACTGAACATTATTTCGGATTAAGTATTTCCTGGCTGGGAGATGCAGTAACATCTTACCATCGATTGTTCAAAGATGAAATATTTCTCGGGCTAGGCGACCAACCCGGTTCCTTAAACCGCAGGGGGCATTACTTTGACAACCGAAATGGAATTTCCGGTTTAAGCGGATCAGATAATAACAGTTCCCTTTCGTTTGTGCCTTTCTTTGTGGGAATTCACGACAGCCTGGTTTATGGCATTTTTCAGGATAACACCAGTAACCTTAGTTTTGATTTTGGCTCGGCCAGTGATGACCAGTTTTACAGTTTTTCTGCAGATGATGGTAATCTTGATTATTATTTCATTTATGGAAGTACCATTCCTGATATCATTAAAAAGTATACACACCTGACCGGCAGAATGGAATTACCTCCAATTTGGGGCCTGGGATATCAACATTGCAGGAATGGGTATCTCCGGGAAAAACAAGTATTCAGAGCAGCTGAAACTTTTCGCGAAAAGGGTTTTCCCATAGACTTAATTTGCCTTGACATGAAGAGTTCCGACCAATATAAACCTTTCACATGGCACCCTGAAAGATTTTCATTCCCAAGCGGATTGACAAGTAAACTTAAAGATTTGGGTATTAAAACTGCAATCCAGATGGATCCAGGCATAAAAGTGGAAGATGGATATTACATGTATGATGAAGGAATCCGGAATGACTTTTTTGTCAAATACCCCAACGGGGTTCCCTACACTGGATATACCATGGCAGGCAGAAGCCATTTTCCTGATTTTACCAGACCCGAAACACGGTCATGGTGGTCCGGTAAAATCAAAAACCTTGTTAATGAAGGTATCTCAAGTATCTGGCTGGGCTTCACTCCAAATAGCTTTCTTGACGACAAAACACCAGAAATAATAGAATTTGACTATGAAGGTGAAATTGCATCTCTGAAAAAGGCTAAAAATTCATATTATCTGCTGCTGGCCAGATCAACTTATGAAGGGCTTAAGAAGGCCCTGAATGGAAAAAGGAGTTTTATCATTTCCAATGATGCTTATGCAGGAATTCAAAGATATTCAGGGGTTTGGAACGGAGGATTGAAAACAGGAAACAAGCAAATGCTGCAGGGTATAAGAAAGATTGTCAGCCTGGGTTTATCCGGAATACCATTCTCAGGCAATGATATTGGAAGTCAAAAGGAAAATCCTTCTCCTGAACTGTATTTAAGATGGCTTAACCTTGGAATATATACCCCAATTTTTATGAATTTCTCTGATGTTAATGCCCTTGAACAGGAACCATGGAGTTTTGGGGAACAAACATCCGCAATGGCCAGGGAAATAATGCAAAGAAGATATGAATTGCTGCCCTACCTTTACTCATCCCTATACTATTCAGCTCTTCATGGCCTGCCTTTATGCCAGTCTCTCGCTATCGAACATCCATTCGATAAAAAAATATATAACCCTGACTATGAAAACCAGTTCCTGTTTGGAAAATCAATGCTGGTAGTTCCTGCAAGCTCTGATGAAAGAATAGTCAGAGCTTACCTTCCAGAGGGTGAATGGTACAACCCTTCCTCCCGTGAGCTCCTTCAGGGTCCTGCAGAAGTCTTTGTCGCTGCACCACTGGATTCCATTCCCGTTTTTATAAAAGGCGGCAGCATTATCCCCATGCAATCATCTACAGCTTCAACTGCTTATGATCCATCTGATACATTGTATCTCAAAATATACTATGGAAATGATTCAAGTGACTTCATATACTATGAAGACGATGGTATATCCTATAATTACCTGAAAGGCAACTATTATAAGAGAAAAATTGAATTCAGACCCCAGCTGAATCAAATTCATCTTAACAAACCAGCAGGCAATTTTACTTCCAAATTTCGTTTTATTAAGCTTTTACTTCACGGTTTTAAACCATTGAAAAAAATGGAAGTTAACCTTCGAAAATATGCTGTTGATTCTGAAAAGAATACGCAAATAATAATTTTTGATAATTACCAGGAAGATGTTTTTATACATTGGTAACTTGCTTATTTTCTTTCTTTTAAATGATTGTATTCGCCAAATTCCAAAATATAAGATAATTTATAACCTCAACATTTAATAAATAGGTCTTTTCAAAAGCTTTTTATCGTAATAGATTTACTGTAACATGCATTCCGTGTATTATATAGTTACTTTAAATAATCCACTCACTAAAAATTAAGGAAATGAAAAGACAATTTATTACTGTAATTTTAATCCTATTGTTTGCTTCATTAGCCTCTTTTGGACAGGATGCCGAATTGTCGCTTCAAACCAGGCAACTGATCAAACAGGTAAAAAAACTGGAAAAAATTCATGCAAAATATTCTGAAAAACTTGAAAGGATTAGTCAGCAATACCCTGTTGAAGACAAAGGGGGCAACCTAATTATCGGTGGTATGATCAAGGTTTCAGATGATCTTGAAGAAAATATAGTAACCAATCTTGGTATAGAGGTAAACTCAAAAATCAATGATATCTGGACAGTAAAAATTCCGATACTAAAAATCCCTGAATTACGAAAAATAAAAGGAATAAAATATATTCAAACAGACACCCAGGTAAAAAAAAAGCTGAATAATGCACGCCTGGAAACAATGCTGGATAACGTCCACAGTGGAACAGGATTGGGGCAGGCATACCTGGGCGAAGGCATTATAATTGGTGTAATTGATTTTGGTTTTGACTACACGCATCCCATGTTCTGGAACTTACAAGGTGATGACATTCGTATTTCGAGGGTCTGGAATATGACAGACAATTCAGGAATCCCTCCTTCAGGATTTTCATATGGATCAGAACTTAATGGTTCACAGATCATTTATAATGCCAATTGCTCATCTACAGAGGGGTCACACGGTACACATGTTGCAGGGATTGCAGGTGGCTCAGGCTATGGTACACAAGGTGTTTATACAGGCGTTGCCCCTGCCAGTGAACTTGTATTTGTACAAATGGGTGGAGGAGAATCTGATGTCATAAATGCAGTCAATTATATCTTTTCCTATGCTATGGCAGCAGGAAAGCCTGCAGTAATTAATATGAGCCTCGGTACACATATTGGACCACATGACGGAACATCGCTCAATGATCAGGCATTCAGCAATTTGTCAGGGCCAGGGAAAATACTGGTTGGTGCAGCTGGAAATGAAGGAGGAACACCCATGCATGCATCTAAAACATTTCCGGATCTGAATGCACAAAAAAACCCTGAAACACTCGTATATTTTGAAGAATCACAAGCAAATACAGGTAATGGAATTATCGAGATTTGGGGTGCACCAAATACTTCCATTACTTTGGCTATTAATGTTATAGACTCTTATGGCAACTATGTTGATTTCACGGATTATTATCAATCTGCCAGCAATCCCAACACAACATTGAACCTGAGTGGAGTGGGTGTTGAATTACAGGGTGAAGGAGCAAATTACTTTAATAACCGGCCTCATTTCATTGTTTACATCGAAAACTACAATAACGGCCTTTTCCCAACGATTGAACTTCAGGATGACTATGGTGTCAACAATACCATTCATATCTGGAACCATGGCCTCGGAAATGGTGCACCGCTGTCCAACGACTTTCCCAACATCGGCATTATCAGTGATTGGATGGCTGGCAATTCAGATTATACTGTGGGAGAAATTGGAGGCACATCTCCCTATGTTGTAACTGTCGGAGCCTATACTACCAAAAACAATTACACAAATATGAATGGTCAGAACCAAATTATCCCATTTTATGTCGATAATGGAGCTTTGGCTCCTTTTTCCAGCCATGGCCCTACACTAGATGGTCGTGTGAAACCTGAAATAACCGCTCCCGGAAATGTCATCGTTTCATCTGTTAATTCATTCCATGACGCATACGGGCCTTATAATGAAGAAGTTGTTTACGAACTGAGCAATGGCAACAATTCCTGGTTTTTTGCATCCATGCAGGGAACTTCTATGGCTACTCCATTTATCACAGGCCTGACTGCGCTGATGCTACAAGCAAAGCCAACCCTTACAGCATCTTCCGTAAAAGCAATATTTAATTCAACATCCAGAACAGACGGGTACACTGGTTCCATTCCTTCATCAGGATCAAACTACTGGGGCGCAGGGAAAATAAGTGCTTACAACGCAGTGATAGGAGCAATTAACTATAACAGCACAGAGGAAAACAATTATGGTAACAGGCTCCTGGCATACCCAAATCCCACAAAAGGAATTACCAGATTGTCTCTTTTTCCCCTGGAAGATATTACTGCACAAATCAGTATTATTGACAACATCGGAAGAGAAGTGCAATCCTTTAGTTCTGAGAAGGATTACATTGAAGTTGACATGAGTAATTATGAACCGGGATTATACATGATAAAATCAACTCAGGGTAATTATACAGAGTCGGCGAAAATTCTTGTCAGATAAAAAGGATTATCCTGACCTATCTTTTAATCACAGTTTTCTTGGATAAATGTCTTCTGTATTGATGATCTTGATCATGTACAGCATATTGGGCATTAAACAGATGAAAAAAATAAAAGGGAAAATGCGAGGGTAAGAAAGTTCTTCATTGGAATGTTTATTAATGAGTGCAAAGAATATTATCCTGTATATTTGTTACTTATATAGAAATAACAAGATTTATCCATCGTTAGTTTCTTAATAACGTGTAAGTTTTAATTTTGGTTAGTTGAATGACAGGCAATTACAATATATTAAAGAAAAAATTAACAAGATTTATCACAAAGTATTATAAAAATCAGATGCTGAAAGGAGTAATTCTTTTTCTGGCTTTATTTCTGGTTTTTACTATGCTTTCTGCCCTGATAGAATATTTTGGATATTTCGGTCAGAGTACACGAACTGTGCTTTTTTTCTCATATTTACTGCTAAATGCTTGCATTTTAATCTATTATGTTGTTTTTCCTATGCTTAGGTTATTGCGCATAGGGAAAACAATAAGCAATGAAGAAGCCTCTCTGATCATTGGTAAACATTTCCCTGAAGTTAGTGACAAACTTCTTAATACACTGCAACTTAGAATTCTGGCAAAGGATAATGTCAGCAATGAAATAATAAATGCGAGCATTGATCAAAGGACAGCAGGTCTTATTCCAGTGCCATTTTCAAATGCCATAAGCTTTAAGACCAATTTGAAGTATGTAAGGTACGCAATAATACCGCTTCTTATTGCCATCATCATACTCCTCATTTCACCAGCTCTTCTAACTGAACCATCATACAGGATCATCCATTATAATAAGCATTTTGAAAAAGCTTTGCCATATGAGATCAGGATTACAAATGAGAAGCTTGAGGCCATTCAGCAGGAAAACTTTACTTTGAATGTTAACGTGCATGGAGACGAGATACCAACTGATATTTATATTGAATTTCAGAATGCCAGGTACAGGTTAAGCAGAAGCGATTTAAACAATTTCAGTTATGAGTTTATAAACCTGCAAAATGATATTGAATTTCATTTATCAACCATTGACTATTTATCTGAAAAACATGCATTAAAGGTATTGCCTAAACCCATCATACTAAATTTTGAATTGTCCCTTGATTACCCTGATTACACTAAAAAACAAGATAAAACCTTTAAAAATAACGGTGATCTTTCGATCCCTGAAGGAACAAAAGCCAGATGGAATTTTTATACACGCGATGCCAGTGGCATCATTATCCGGTTTCCTGATATGACCGACACTCTAGGATCAGCGGGCTCCAATGTGCTTGAACATTCCCGGTCACTCTTTAAGCCACAGAATTACTCAATTTCCGTCTTTAATGAACACTTTATAAATCCCGACAGCTTAAGCTATTTTATCAATACAGTGCCTGACCTTTATCCCAGCATTTACATCGAAAAATTCAACGACACTGTATTTACTAAAAATCTTTATTTCAGGGGATTAATAAAGGATGACTATGGCTTCAACAAGCTTAATTTTGTTTATGCCTTTGTTGGTAAAGAAGAGGCCGTTTACAACCCCATTTCAATTGACAATAATAACCTTCAGTATCAATTTTTTCATCAGTTTGATTTGTCTTTACTTGATTTGAAACCTGGCCAGGAGATAGAATACTATTTTGAGGTCTGGGACAATGATGGCATAAACGGCAGTAAAATGACGCGATCCGATGTGATGTACTATAAAGTGCCGTCTCTGGAAGAGATAGAAGAAGCAACCGAAGAGGCTGATAAAATGATCAGGAAAAACCTGGAGCAATCAATTTCTGAGGCCATGAAACTGCAAATGCAGATAAACCGCATGCAGGAAAAACTGGTCAATGAAGAAACCTTGACCTGGGAAGACCGGCAACAGATCCAGGATTTACTCAATCAGCATAAAAGCCTTCAGGAAAAGATTGATAAAGTAAAAGAAGAAAACCTCGAGAAAAACCAGAGGGAAAAGCAATTCAGGGAAATGAACGAAGAGTTACTTGAAAAACAGAAACAGTTAGAAGAACTCATGGACGAGGTTTTAACTGATGATATCATTGAGTTGATCGAAGATATCCAGGAAATGCTTGATCAGGTGGACAAAGACAAGGTCAATCAGATGCTTGAAAAAATGGAGAAAAACGCAGAGCAATTATCAGAGGATCTTGATCGTAGCCTTGAGTGGTTTAAACAACTTGAATTTGACAAAAAGCTAACTGAAACCATTGAAAAACTAAATGAATTGGCCAAAGAACAGGAAGAGCTGGCCAAAAAATCTGATTCCAGGGCCGAAAAATCTGATTCATTGCTTTCCCGACAAGATGAATTGAATAAGAAGTTTGAACAACTCAGGAAGGACCTGGATGATCTCCATGAAAAGAACCAGGCACTTGAGGAACCCAATCCTTTAATTAACACAGATAAATCTGAGGAAGCCATCCAGGAGGACATGCAAAACAGTATGAATTCTCTTGACAAAAATCAGCGAAAAAAGGCTTCACAATCTCAGAGAAATGCATCGCAACAGATGCAGGAACTTTCTGATTTTTTATTCAGCATGCAGCAAATGATGACCCAGGAATCCCTTGGTGAAGATATTGCAGCACTCAGGCAGATACTGGACAATCTTGTTCAATTATCTTTTGACCAGGAAGAGATCATGAATCGTGTTTCCAGCATAGACAAGAATGATCCGGGTTA
This sequence comes from Bacteroidales bacterium, assembly GCA_018401355.1. GTDB lineage: Bacteria > Bacteroidota > Bacteroidia > Bacteroidales > B18-G4 > M55B132. The sequence goes on along the minus strand of JAGYLD010000002.1, from coordinate 59,567 downwards.
TCCTGAGCTCATTCAAAACCAGAATAGGTTAAAAGATGATCTTGAAATTGTAAAAGACTCATTATATGCTTTAAGTAAGCGTCAAATGTCCATTCAGCCTTTTGTGACACGTGAAATTGATGACATCAACAAAAATGTTGGTGAGGCCATTTCATTTTTGAATGAAAGAAGGAAACCTCAGGCCACTTCAAGGCAGCAATACGTAATGACATCGATCAATAACCTTGCTTTGTTGTTGTCTGAGGCTATGCAACAAATGCAGCAAAACATGTCTATGTCTACCTCCAGCTGTAAAAACAGCGGGAAACCGAAGCCGGGGAAGGGAAAACCAAGCCCCAAGTCCATGAGCGAACTCCAACAGCAATTAAATCAAAGTTTGCAGCAACTAAAGCAGGGCAAGAACCAGAATCAATCCCAGGGGAAGCAATCCATGAGCGAGCAACTTGCACGTATGGCAGCTCAGCAGGAAGCATTAAGAAGACAGTTACAGCAATACATGGAGCAGCTCAAAAGTGAAACCGGATCGGGAGATGCCGGTTTGAAGAAAATCATGGAAGAAATGGAACGGACTGAAATGGAACTGGTGAATAAAATTATCACGGACGAGACCATGAAAAGGCAAAAGGATATTGTAACCAGGCTGTTACAGCATGACAAAGCCGAAAGGGAAAGAGAAAAAGAAGAAAGAAGAGAATCTACTGAAGCAAAAAATGCAAAAATTAGTAACCCGGACACGCTTTTTGAGTATAATCAGATGAAATTAAAGGAGGCAGAATTATTAAAAACGATTCCACCGAAACTTAGACCATATTATAAATTGAAAGTGACCCAATATTTTTATAAATTTATGGACTGAAGTTAGCACTTTACCCATATGGAAAAATTAAAAATTAACTCAAATCTCAGTAACATTACGATCATAGAAGGATTTGTAGAGGAAATAAGTGAAAAATATAACCTTGATCAAACCCATTTTGGTAATATCCTGGTATCACTTACAGAAGCTTTTCGTAATGCAGTCGTCCACGGAAACAACAATGATCCTGAAAAAAAGGTGACATTAACATTCGATCCAGTCCAAAGAGGATTGTCGTTTACCATTTCCGATGAAGGATCGGGTTTTAATCCTGATGCCATACCCAGTCCGGTTGAAACCAATGAAGAAAAAGGACGGGGAATTTATCTTATCCGAACCCTGACCGATGAAGTAAATTTTATTGATAAGGGAAAAACCATTGAAATGATCTTCGATATTGAAGGCATTGGCAAAAAAGTTATGGATGAAAGAAAAAAGCACTTCAACATATATTTTAATAAGATCAAACATAAAGCCTGAAGAAGGTACTTTCTATGATCCATATGGGTAATGCAACTCCAACAATTCTTTTTTTTACTGAAAACATTTCATTTCGCTTAAATAATAAAAAGGGCATCCGTTCCTGGATAAAAGATTGTATTACCAACGAAAACAAAATATCCGGAAACATCAATTTCATTTTTTGTGATGATGATTATTTATTGGAAATGAACCAAAAATACCTTGGTCACGATACCTATACCGATATCATCACATTTGACCTGTCCGAGGATGAATATAAAATCTCGGGTGATGTTTTTATTAGCATAGACAGAGCACGTGAAAATGCCTTTAAATATAAAACCAAATTGCAGGAAGAAGTTTCCAGGCTGATTGTTCACGGTATATTACATCTTTCCGGATATGACGATCAATCGGCGGATGAAAAAACCCTGATGACTTCCAAAGAGGATTATTATCTATCTTTGCTCCCCGAATGATTTATAACGTTCCACGTGAAACACAACCATGATGTTCCAGGAATATGATATTATTGTTGTTGGTGCCGGCCATGCAGGATGTGAAGCGGCAGCATCAGCTGCCAATTTGGGTTCCAGGGTTTTGCTCATCACCATGAACATGGCAAACATGGCACAAATGTCATGTAATCCTGCCATGGGAGGTATTGCCAAAGGTCAGATCATCAGGGAAATTGATGCGCTGGGCGGTTTGTCGGCCATTGTTACTGATAAAACAATGATACAGTTTCGAATGCTTAACCGTTCTAAAGGACCCGCCATGTGGAGCCCAAGAGCTCAAAACGACCGTATGCTGTTCTCTATGGAATGGAGAAACCAACTTGAGCAAATACCCGGATTGGATTTCTATCAGGATATGGTTACAGGGATCTGGCTTGAAAAAAATAATATTAAAGGAGTTTATACATCACTGGGACATCAAATTCCTGCAAAATCAGTCATCCTTACCAACGGCACATTCCTGAATGGTATCATTCATATAGGGCAAAAAAAAATCTCTGGTGGCAGAATAGGAGAATTGCCTTCGGGAGGAATCACAGAACAACTTATTGAATTGGGATTCCAGGTTTCAAGAATGAAGACCGGTACACCAGTCAGAATTGATGGCAGAACCATCGAATTTTCAAAATTAACAGAACAACCTGGTGATGAGGATCCTGGAAAATTTTCCTTCATAAACACACCTCATCTTACAAAACAACGCAGCTGCTACCTGGCTTATACAAGCAGCAAGGTACATGATATCCTGAGAACCGGTTTTGAAGATTCTCCAATGTTTACAGGAAGAATATCAGGAATAGGCCCCAGATATTGCCCATCCATCGAAGACAAAATAGACCGTTTCTGGCAAAAAGACAGCCATCAGCTTTTTGTTGAACCAGAGGGATGGAATACCATCGAATACTACCTTAATGGCTTTTCTTCTTCACTTCCTGACCATATTCAACTAAAAGCCCTCAGACAAATAGAAGGATTTGAAAATGCAAAGATCTTCAGGCCTGGTTATGCAATAGAATATGATTTCTTCCCACCTGAACAATTAAAATATACCCTCGAAACCAAACTGGTTGAAAATTTGTATTTCTCCGGACAGATCAATGGTACAACTGGTTATGAAGAGGCTGCAGCCCAGGGGATGATTGCCGGCATCAATGCCCACCTCAAATTGAACAATAAGAACCCATTTGTTCTCAAAAGATCCGATGCATACATTGGCGTCCTCATCGATGACCTTATCACAAAAGGAGTCGATGAGCCATACAGGATGTTTACTTCTCGAGCAGAATACCGCATATTGTTGCGCCAGGATAATGCTGACATCAGGTTAACCCCTCTGGCATATAAATTGGGACTTGCTTCCACTGAACGGCAAGAAATGGTTAATTATAAAATTGAAGCCATCGAAGATATCATAGATTTTTCCAAAAAAACAAGCATCGACCCGGAATCAATAAATTCATACCTGAGTGATAATAATGACCCGGTTCTAAAACAAAAAGTCAAACTCAACCAAATGCTCGTACGTCCCGGAATAGGATTTTCAACTCTTAGAAAATACTCTCCCCCTTTAAACAAATTCCTCTCCGAAAAAATCAACGACAATTATGACATTATCCAGGAATCAGAAATCCTGATTAAATATGATACGTACATCCGAAAAGAGCAGGATATGGCAGATAAACTACTTAAACTTGATGCAATAGAACTCAAACCAGATTTTGATTATTATAAATTGGAATCCCTTTCTTATGAAGCCAGGGAAAAATTGTCTAAACTTAAACCTGGAACGATTGGACAAGCATCTCGCATAAGTGGGGTGTCTCCTGCTGATATTTCTGTTTTGTTAGTACATTTGGGCAGATAAAAACGTTCCACGTGAAACAGACAGAAATTTTTTGCCAGGAACCATGCGTATCTTGCGATAGTAAAAAATTCAGTATCCTTCTTAAATCAGAAGACCACTTTCTTACGCATGAACATTTTTCGGTCGCTCAGTGTATTGAATGCGGACTTAAACGAACCTATCCGCTGCCAAATCAAGATGAAATTAAAAAATACTACCAGTCGGAAGAATATATTTCCCATACCAGCACAAACAAGGGACTGGTTAATAAACTTTACCTCACAATTCGCAACCATACACTAAAAAGGAAATATTCCTGGATAAAAAAATATGGCAAGGGAACATCTTTGCTTGATTTTGGTGCTGGCTCAGGCCACTTCATTTCTTTTATGAATAGAAAAGGATTCAATACAACAGGAATTGAACCCTCAGATAATGCAAGAAAACATTGTAAGGAAAATTTCGCTGTCGATTTATTTGACGAAACCCATCTGGATAAAATCCCTGAACGAAGTCTTGACGTCATAACTATGTGGCACGTACTTGAACACATCCATGATCCTTCTCAACTATTAGACAAATTTACACGGCTCCTAAAAAAGAACGGAAGAATCTTTATAGCTGTTCCAAATTTTGAATCCTTTGATTCTAAATTTTATAAAAACCATTGGGCAGCTCTTGACCTGCCTAGACATATTCACCATTTCACCAATTCAACACTATCAATTCTACTGAGCCATCACAATCTTGAAATCGATAAAATAAAACCACTGATATTCGATTCATATTATATAAGCCTTTTAAGTGAAAATTATTTAAACTCTAAAATCAAATATATAAGAGCTCCATTTATTGGCCTCCTGTCTAATATTTTAGGTTTTTTCAAGGGAAATAAATATTCATCTTGCCTATATGTGATAAAAATGAAGAATTAATCATTTTAAGCCTCCTCAATTAACGATACCCCTTCCTTAATAATTTACCCTATCTTTATTGCGATCGTTCAGTAAAGGCGATAATTCTGGCATGGTTTTAGGTTGTTGTATGTCAATGTTTTAGGTTATGAAGTCAGGTTTTAGTAAGAAAACTAATATTATTTTCACGATACTTGGATTATTGGTCGTTTCATATTTGCTATTGTCAGTATTAAATGAAAAAAAATATTCAGATAAAAAAATTCAGGAAAATTTTAAAACCGGATTCCTGAAACAAAAAGATCTGCTTGAGAACGAATTCATCAAACAATACAATCAAATTGATGAAACAAATGCACAACTCATATTTAAAAATATATCCAACGACTATTTATCGTTTCAGGCATTTATAAACGATTCAATAATTTCATGGTCGAGCAACACCGTTTTATTGACCCCTGACACTTCTGTGCATGATACATTTTTCGTCACAAAACTTGACAATGGAATCTACCAAATTATCCAAAGATCAAAAGATGAAATAACCCTTATCGGTTTGAATCTCATCAAGTATGATTATCCTATTTCAAATGAACACTTGTTAAATAGTTTTAATCCTGCATATCAAATTCCCGGTGGTATTAAAGCAGAAATAAAAATTAATACTCCTGACATTGAATCTGATATCCCCCGAATCATTTCACATCATCAATCAAATGATGTTTCTGAAAAGCCGGCCATATTGTTCTTCATCATTTTTGTAGTCATCTATGCCTTGATATTATTATCATTGTATAAGCTATACAGATCATTCACGTATTTCAAAAACAAATTTTTATGGTTTATCATTCTCTTTTCTGTCGATGTAATTATTATACGGCTGATCATATATTATTTCAATATTCCATACAATCTTCAGAATACATCGTTCTTTAATCCAACATATTTCGCTTCAACAATATTTTTAAATTCTCTTGGAGACCTTCTTCTTAACGCAATTTCAATTTTTGCTATCAGCCTTGTATTTCTGAAACATTTTCAAACTCCTACAAAACAACCATTAAACACCTTTTCCGGATATTTTAAGGTTTTCTCCATATTATTCCACTTCTTCATATTCTTCAAACTTATAGATGCCCTTTTTAAATTTCTAATATTTGATTCCAATTTTTCACTTGAATTATCAAATATCTTTGCGCTTAGTATACCAAGTTATTTCTCAATTCTTTCTCTTTTCCTGATCCTGATTTCTTATGTCATCGTAGGTATTAAGCTCTTCGACTCAGTATTTCCCTACCTCATCAATCAAAAAAAGTTGTTTTATATTTCGCTCTTACTGGCTTTTTCCGTTTCTATAACTTTTCTTTTCCTGAGAAACCACAACATCATTAATTCTATTATTCCACTGCTGTTTATACTTATTCTTACATTCCAAAAGCTCTACTTTAAAAACTTCTTTAACAACTTCACTTTCATTTCGTTGATATTTTTCTTTTCAATGGTATCAGCATACAAATTCTTTCACAATAACCAGTTAAAAGAAAAGCAAAACAGACAATTGCTCGCTGTTAAGATCTCTAATTCAGCAGATCCTTTATCAGAATATCTATTTAATCAAAAGGTGAAATATATTACTGAAGATTCTGTTTTAAACCATCTCTCTTCAAACTCTATGTCAAACCCCGAATTTTTAGACTCTATATCACTATACCTCAACAAGAAGTATTTTGACGATATTTTCAGGGGTTATTCCAAAGTCCATACCTTATGTACTGATGATCAATTGTTAATTATTCAACCAGATGACATCTTAACAAATTGTTATGATTATTTTGATAATCAAATAAATACTTACTGTGACTCAACATTTTCATCGAATTTATTCAGATACAATTTTAGTGACGCCTTCAGCTATATCTCTAAAATAAGGCTTCCCGGATCACAAAAATTTGATTCAAAGCCTTTAACACTTTTCTCAGAATTCTATTATAAAAATCTTCCAGACGAAGGCCTTGGATACCCGGAATTATTGGTGGACCAAAATGCAAACTTATTTCCAGATTTGTCTTCTTACTCATATTCCCGATATAACCATGGAAAACTTTTTTACAAGTATGGCGATTTTGACTACTGTATGAAAATCGACTCGGCTCTTACAAAATCCTACTTTATTAATGAAGCAGGTTATAATCATTTCTACTACCCAATCAATCAATTTAACACCTTGATTATCAGTATGCCTGTGCAAGGTGCCCTCAATTTTCTCGCATCTTTTTCCTACCTTTTCATTTCTTTTACAATTTTAACCATCCTCATCCTAATGTTCTTCTTTTCCAAACAGTTTTTTAAAAGCGCTTCTTTGAATTTCAGTAATAGATTGCAACTCATAATAATCTCAATTGTCATATTCATATTTATCTTCGAAGGCATTTTATCTATTTACTATATAAAACAAATAAATGCGGATAAAAATATTGATATCCTGAAAGAAAAAACACATTCTGTACTAATAGAACTTGAACATAAACTATCAAACGAAAAAGTCCTTAACGAAGACCTCCAGGAATATCTATCTGATTTGCTCTATAAGTTTTCTCTTGTATTTTTTTCAGATATAAACCTCTATGATCTATCTGGCAGGCTTCTTGCAACATCACGACCGGAAATATTCAATGAAGGTCTGACTTCCATTCTTATGAACCCATCGGCTTATGATAAACTCCATAATGAAAACCAACTGCTTTTTATCCATGAAGAAAAAATTGGTAGCCACCTCTATCTTTCAGCATACATGCCTTTCAGGAACAGCGATAACGAGATATCCGCTTATCTAAACCTCCCATATTTCTCCAAGCAATCAGAACTCAGAGAAGAAATTGCAACATTCCTAACCACTTTCCTCAATATATACATCTTATTTATTGTTCTATCCATCATACTCTCATTCATAATATCAAAGTATACCTTACAACCACTGAAAATATTACAAACCAAGATAGCACAACTGACGCTTTTAAAAACCAACGAAAAGATAAGCTGGAAATCAAAAGACGAAATCGGAAAGCTGGTTGAAGAATACAACAGGATGGTTGAAGAACTTGAAAGCAGTGCCTTATTGCTTGCGCAATCTGAAAGAGAAAGCGCCTGGAGAGAAATGGCCAAACAGGTGGCTCATGAAATAAAAAACCCGCTAACACCAATGAAATTAAGCGTTCAGTCGCTTCAAAAATCATGGGATGACAATTCTCCTGAGTTTTCGTATCGGCTCAAACGATTTACCAAAACAATCGTTGATCAAATTGACGAACTTTCAGCCATTGCTTCAGAATTTTCAGATTTTGCAAAGATGCCTCTGCCAAAAGTCGTAGAATTCGATGTTCTGGATTCTGTTAAATCTGTAATTGACCTTTACAAGCATTCTGCAAATATTAAATTTGAACTTTCTTATGATAAACAACAGGAATATCCGGTTAAAGCAGATAAAAAATTAATTTCCAGGGCATTTTCAAACTTAATTAAAAACTCTGTTCAGGCCCTTGAATGCAAGGATGAGGGCCATATACACGTATCTCTTATAAAAACAACTGAATTTATAGAGATTATTATCTCAGATGATGGCCCGGGAATATCAAAAGAAATAACACATAAAATATTCTCACCAAATTTTACAACGAAATCAGGTGGAATGGGCCTGGGACTGGCCATGGTAAAAAATATTGTGGATTCATACTCCGGTTCAATACAATATCATTCTCAGGAAGGCATAGGTACAACCTTTAAAATTAAACTGCCCCTAAACAAATCGTAATTCTCCCTGATTTAATTTACATACCTTTGTTTCAAACAAACAAGCTGTGAAACCACTTAAAAGCCTTGTAGAACAAACCATGATATACGGTCTTGGTACGATCGTTCCCAGGCTTTTAAACTACCTTCTCCTGACTCCATTTTATACCAGAATATTTATTACCAGTGAATATGGAATTATAACAGAATTATATGCTTATTCAGCATTTCTTTTTGTATTGCTAACATATGGAATGGAAACAACCTATTTCAGATTCGCTGAAAATGAGCAGAACAAATCCAGGGTGTATTCCACATCCATTACGATGCTGCTTTCTTCATCATCTCTATTTATTTTATTGGTCTTTCTATTTTTGTCCCCAGTATCTGAGTGGCTCAGGTATTCAGAACATCCGGAATATATACTGATCATGGCATCCATTATTGGTATAGATGCTTTTCTTGCCATACCATTTTCTTATCTACGCCTCCAGCGAAAGGCCTTCCGTTTTGCCATTATCAAAATCATCAACATAGCGATCAACATTCTTTTCAATTTCTTTTTCCTGATATTCTGCCCCAAATTCCTGGAGTCCCATCCTGACTCTTTCATACAATATATTTATTTTAAAGACTTTGGAGTGGGTTATGCTTTTCTATCAAATCTTATAGCAACGATTGCAACTCTTATTCTGCTGCTTCCGGAAATCTTTAAGGCTAAACTCAAAATTGATCTCAATTTACTCGGAAAAATAGTCAGTTATTCTTTCCCATTACTTATTGTAGGCCTGGCAGGAATGATCAATGAAGTTTCTGACAAGTTACTTTTTAAATACCTTGTTTCGGTTCCAGAAAATATTAAAAATGATCATATTTATATTCTTGATCAATTGGGAATTTATGGCGCCAACTATAAACTTGCTGTTTTGATGACAATTTTTATCCAGATGTTCAGATATGCCGCTGAACCATTCTTTTTCTCACATGCCAAAGACAAAAACTCCAAAGAACTTTATGCTATGATCATGAAATATTTTGTGGTCTTTTGTCTGACAATTTTTCTGATGGTTACCTTATTCATAGATGTCTTCAAGCATTTTATAGATGTAGAATACCGTGTAGGGCTGCATATTGTTCCCGTTGTCCTATTTTCCAACCTATTGCTGGGTGTTTTGTTCAATCTGTCTGTCTGGTATAAGCTTACAGATAAAACAAGATTTGGTGCCATCATAGCCATTACCGGCGGAATTGTAACCATTTCCCTAAATATCATCCTGGTGCCTCCATACGGGTATACCGGTGCAGCCTGGGCGCATTTTTTCTGCAACCTTACCATGGTTTCAATTTCTTATTATCTAAGCAGGAAGTTTTTTAAAATTCCCTATAACATGAAAATGATATTCCTGTACATCTCTCTCGCCCTCCTTGTATTTTTCATCAACAGGATAATTCCTGCATCAACCCAAATTGCTCAACTCGTATTAAATTTCTTTCTCTTCGCAACATTTATTTCAATCGTTTTTATTTTTGAAAGAAAATTCATTATTAAAAGTATAACCTGAAAATGGAAATTAAGATCGTCAACAACTCGAAACATCCCCTGCCTTCTTATGAGACTGAATTGTCTGCAGGAATGGATCTCAGGGCAGATATCAATGAACCCATCGAATTAAAACCAATGGAAAGAAAATTGATCCCCACATCACTTTTCATGGAACTTCCTCCTGGATTTGAAGCTCAAATCAGACCAAGAAGCGGTCTTGCAATAAAACATGGTATCAGCCTTGTAAATGCTCCCGGGACGATTGATGCTGACTACCGTGGTGAAATAAAAATCATCCTGATAAACCTCGCATCACAACCATATACCATACAGGATGGAGATCGAATTGCTCAAATGGTTATTTCAGCACATGCCCGGGCCAAATGGATAACGGTAAATGTGCTCAATGAAACAAATCGTGGCACAGGCGGGTTTGGCCATTCAGGTATTAAATAATATAAAAACCATTTTGTTCAAACTATCTTTGTTACCGTTTCGTTATATAATTTCTGTATGATAAGCCAGACATATTCATCAAGAAAATATGGAATAATAGGTATAATCGTTCTGATTGGCCTGGTTTATCTTACGCGTTTGTTTTTACTGCAAGTCCCGAAAAATTCCTATAAGCTTTCTGCAGAAAACAACATCTTAAGATACATTACCGAATATCCCACAAGAGGCCTGATATTTGACAGAACAGGAAAGCTTCTCGTTTACAATGAGCCGGCATATGATTTACTGGTTGTTCCCGGACAACTATCTGATTTCGATACAACAGAGCTTTGTGGATTATTAAATATTGATCCTCTAGATTTTTCCGATAAGCTCTCTAAAGCAAAGAAATACTCCAATTATAAGCCATCTATCTTTCTTGAGCAAATATCGCAGGAAGACCATGCTTTTCTTGCGGAAAAACTGTATAAATATCCAGGATTTTACGTCCAGGCCAGATCATTAAGGAAATATCCTTACAATACCGCTGCGCATACACTTGGTTACATAGGGGAGGTCACCAAAAATGAAGTTGAAAGTGATGTATACTATCAATCAGGTGATTACATAGGTAAAAGTGGAATAGAAAAGTTTTACGAAAAAGCATTGAGGGGTGAAAAGGGTCTTTCAATAAAAATTGTTGATGTTTACAACCGTGAAAAAGGGGCCTTTAGAGAAGGTATATATGATACAGCAGCAATTGCAGGAAAAAGCATTCAGATAACGCTTGATGCTGACCTTCAGAAGTATGGTGAGTATCTGATGCAAAATAAAATCGGTAGTATTGTCGCCATTGAACCTGCTAGCGGAGAAATACTGGCTTTTGTAACAAGTCCTACCTATGATCCCAATCTTTTAGTCGGCAGAATTCGAAGTAAAAACTATACCATTCTTTCAAAAGATAGTCTTAAGCCACTTATGCACAGAGCTATAATGGGTACATACTCACCAGGCTCAACATTTAAAATCGTGAATGCACTTATTGGCCTCCAGGAACAGGTACTTTATCCGGATACAAAATATGACTGTCAGGGTCCTAATTCCAGGCCTATCAAATGCACGCACTTTCATACAACACCACTGGAACTTCAGGGTGCCATTATGCACTCCTGCAATCCATATTTCTGGAAAGTATTTCGAAGCATTATAAACAAACCCACATTTGAAAATACAGAAGCCGCATATAATAACTGGAAAAATCACGCAAACAGCTTAGGTTTTGGACTAAAATTCCATACAGATATACCTTTTGAATTACGTGGAAACATTCCTGCATCTGATTTTTACAACAGGATATATGGTGAAGGCCGGTGGAATTCATTGACAATTCGTTCCCTTGCCATAGGTCAGGGTGAAATTCTGGTTACACCTTTGCAAATGGCAAACTTTACCGCCATTGTAGCCAATTATGGATATTATTACCCCCCGCATCTGCTTAAATCTATAATAGATCAAAAAGAAAGCAACAATAACTACCGACAAAAACAAACCACCATCAATAAAAAATACTTTTCTCTGATCGTTAAAGCTATGAACGATGTAGTGGATATGCCTCATGGGACTGCTTATTGGGTAAGGATCCCGGATATTCCAGTATGTGGTAAAACCGGTACAGTTGAAAATCCGCATGGTAAAGATCATTCAACATTCATTGCATTTGCCCCCAAAGATGAACCCCAAATAGCCATTGCTGTTGTTGTTGAAAATGCCGGTTATGGTTCTACATGGGCAGCTCCTATTGCCAGCCTCATGATCGAAAAATATATCACAAAAGAAATAAACCGAAAATGGATGGAAGACCGCATTGCCAATGCCAATTTACTGAACAGGAATGAGGAGAAGAAGTAATATATTAGCAAACCTGGACTGGATAACCATTATCCTTTATTTTACCCTGGTTTTCCTGGGCTGGCTAAACATATATTCTGCCGTTTATAATGAAGAACATCAAAGTATATTTGATGTTACCCAGAGATACGGGAAACAGTTGATCTGGATCTCAGCATCAGTCTTTCTGATTTTTATCATTCTATTCCTGGATGTTAAATTTATTAATGCCTTCTCCTACATATTTTATGCAGCCGGTATTATCGTTTTGATCATGGTACTGTTTTTTGGAAAAGAAATTTCCGGATCAAAATCATGGTTTCATATCGGATCTTTTGGAATCCAACCATCTGAGTTTACAAAGTTTGTTACAGCACTCGCACTTGCAAAATATCTAAGCTCTTATAATATTAACCTTCAAAATTTAAAGGTGCTTTTTAATACTTTGATAATCATTTTATTACCTGCTCTTTTAATCCTTTTACAAAATGATACAGGATCAGCTTTGGTATATTTTGCTTTCTTCCTGGTCCTTTACAGGGAGGGTTTGTCCGCAAAACTTGTTGTCGCTGGTATAACAATACTTACATTGCTGGTACTTACTTTATTATTAAATAAGTTTTACATTTGGGGTGGATTGGTTTTGGTTTTTTTCATACTCCTCTTCTTCATAAAAAGAAATTTTTCTAATATCTCAAAACTTTTTTTGTTGCTATTAATCAGCGCATCACTGGTGTATGCCATTAATTACTCTTTCAATCATTTTTTGTCTCCCTACCAGCAAAAGAGGATCAACGTACTTATTGGAAAAGATATAGACATCCGTGGTGCAGGCTATAATGTCCATCAGTCAAAAATTGCTATTGGAAGTGGTGGATTTTGGGGTAAAGGATATCTGAGTGGAACGCAAACCAAATATGATTTTGTACCTGAACAAGATACTGATTTCATCTTCTGCACAGTAGGTGAAGAATTTGGATTTGTTGGCAGCCTGACCGTCATCGGCTTGTTTATGTTGTTATTGCTTCGTTTGGTACAGCTTGCAGAAAGACAAAAATCAAGATTTTCCAGGATATACGGTTATGGTGTTATATCTCTAATTCTCTTTCATTTTACTGTAAATATTGGAATGACCATCGGAATAATACCCGTCATAGGCATCCCGCTGCCATTTTTTAGTTATGGAGGATCCTCCTTATGGGCTTTTACCATCCTGTTGTTTATCTTTTTGCGCCTTGATTCTTTCCGTTCACAACTATTATAGTAACATTGTATCCAAACCTTACGCAAAATTCCTGAAACAATTCACAATCATCATTGTTGATAGCTTACAAATAATCAAACCTTTTTTTAATACTTAACAGCTGTGCTATGCCTGACCACCAAGCCACTAACGCCCTCATTAATGAAACGAGTCCCTATTTGCTTCAGCATGCCCATAATCCGGTAAACTGGTATCCATGGTCAGAAGAGGCCTTTTCACTGGCTTACAAAGATAACAAGCTGATAATTGTAAGCATAGGCTATTCAACATGCCATTGGTGCCATGTCATGGAAAAGGAAAGCTTCACAGATGAAAAAATCTCTGAATTTATGAATCAGCATTTTATTTGTATCAAAGTGGACCGTGAAGAAAGGCCGGATGTAGATGCTGAATATATGAACTTCGTTCAGGCACTTACAGGAAGTGGTGGATGGCCACTGAACATAGTAGTGCTGTCAGACAAAAAGCCTGTTTACGGAGGAACCTATTTCCCCCCTGAAAAATGGATGGAGTTTCTCGAATATATGATCAGTATAAAAAATAATAACCCATCTTTACTTTATTCGCAGTCAGAGGATATTGTAAAAAGTCTGAAGAATATCATACGGATTCCATCGGCTAAGACGAAAACAGAGATTACCCAGTCAAATATTCACAATTTTACCAATAGAATCATTTCTGCCTCCGACAAAATTAACGGAGGTATGAGAGGGGCACCGAAATTTCCGATGCCTCTGGTGTATGATTATCTCCTTCATTATCATTTCCATTCCAAGAGTAAAGATGTAAAAGAGGTACTGTTATCAACCTTACTGAATATGGCTTCGGGTGGAATCTACGACCACCCGGGAGGTGGGTTTTTTAGATACTCAACAGATCATAAATGGTTCCTGCCACATTTCGAAAAAATGCTGTACGATAATGCATTGCTGATAGACCTCTATTCAAAAGCTTACCAGCATTTTGAAATAGATCATTTTCTGAATATAGCAATTCAATCAGGTGAATTTGTCATTAGGGAGTTACTCTCTGCCGATAATGAATTTTTTACAGCCCTTGATGCCGACAGTGAAGGCATTGAAGGAAAATTCTACGTATGGTCATACAAAGAACTTCAACATTTGATTAAAAAAGACTTTGAAATATTTTGTGAAGTATTTCAAATTGAAGAGCATGGCAATTGGATGGATGGCAACAATATTCTTTACAAAAAGAAAAACCTCCAAAATACTATATCCAAATACGAAATAAGCCCCGGATATATGGAGGAATTATTGCGTTACTGGAAAAAAAACCTGCTCAGTGCCCGGAATTCACGTGTTAGACCTTCACTGGATAATAAAGTGATCGTTTCGTTGAATGCTTTGGCTATTAAAGCCTTTATTGCTTTGTTCAAAGCATCCGGCGTTGAAAAATATTTGAAATTGGCCAGGAAAAATGCCAGCTACATAAAAGACAATATGTTGGCAGGCGAAGTGGAATTATACAGAATCAATGATGGTAAAAAAACCATTAAGGCTTTCCTGGATGACTACGCTTATTATATCAGCGCTTTGATAGAGCTATTCCAGGTTTCACAAAATCAGTCATATTTATCCCAGGCCAACAAATTAGCTGAACATGTGATGAACGAATTCTCTATAGAAAACAGTACTTTATTATCATTCACTACAAACCAATCTGCTCCCATAATTGCCAGGAATACAGAAACTTCTGATAATGTGATGCCTTCTTCGAATTCAGTTATGGCAAAAAATCTATTTTTTTTGGGAATATTTCTGGATAAAAGGGACTATATAATAAAGGCAAGAGAAATGACAAATTCAATTTTTCCTGATGCAATACGAAACCCGGCATTTTTTGCAAATTGGGGAACGCTGTTTCTGCATTTCTATTCCTCCCCTGTGGAAATAGATATCACAGGCATTCATTCAGATGAGATAATAAAAACAATGCAAAAAAAATATTTGCCAAATGCAATATACTCCTGGCATGGCCATAGGATAAATGAATTTGCAAAAACGGAGCAGAAAACAAATGTTACTTTGTGCCGTGATCGGGTATGCGGATTACCAATTTATGATGCGGAAACAGCAGTTGCTGAAATTATTAATTACAAAGCATTTGTAGATATATAAAGAATAACTGTCAGCCTGCAATATTGAAATCAGTATGACAAAATATCACTATCTTTACATCAGAATAGATTATCATGAAAAAACGATGGGTCCTAAAGAAACAAGGCGATAATGCTACGGTTGAGAATCTGGCCCTTTCGTTGAACATTGATCGTCAATTAGCCAACTTACTTGTTCAGAGGGGGGTTTCAACCTTCGAGGAGGCAAAATCGTTTTTCAGGCCTTCCTTAAGTGATTTACACGACCCTTTTCTGATGAAAGATATGAACCTGGCCGTTGACAGGATCAAATCAGCCATCGACAAAGAGGAAAAGATTCTTGTATACGGCGACTATGATGTTGATGGCACCACAGCTGTTGCACTGGTATATACTTTTTTAAGATCCATTTACCCGAACATCGATTTCTATATTCCTGACAGGTATGCTGAAGGATATGGCATATCTTACAAAGGGATAGATTTTTCCATTGAGAATAATTTTTCCTTGATTATAGTCCTTGATTGCGGCATTAAGGCCGTAGAAAAAATATCTTATGCAAAGGAAAATGGAGTAGATTTTATTATTTGTGATCATCACAGGCCCAGTGACAAAATTCCTGATGCCTGTGCAGTTTTAGATCCCAAAAGACCCGATTGCAACTATCCCTTTAAAGAATTATCCGGCTGCGGTGTTGGGTTTAAGCTGATACAGGCTTATTCTTTAAAATATAACATTTCCGCTGATAAATTAAATTCCTACCTCGATTTAGTTGTAGTCAGCATTGCTGCAGATATTGTCCCCATCATCGGAGAGAACCGGATTTTGGCCTATTATGGATTAAAACTCATCAATAAAAAACCTAGGCCAGGATTTGAAGCCATATTCCAATATTCAGGGATCAAACGTATTGCAGGTGCCAAAGGGCCCTTTCAGTTCAACAGGGAAATTTCTATAAGTGACCTTGTTTTTCTTGTCGGACCTCGCATCAATGCTGCCGGACGAATAGAAAATGCAAAAAACTCGGTAGAATTGCTGATCACTACGGATTTTGCTAAAGCATTAGAACTTGCAGATCAGATCAATGACCTGAATATTGAGAGAAAAAGCCTGGATCTCAATGCCACTCAGGCAGCTTTGGAATTTATTCAATCAGAACCCTCTCTTAAAAACAGCAAAAGTACTGTTGTATTCAATAAAGATTGGCATAAAGGTGTTATTGGAATCGTTGCTTCCAGGCTAACAGATTATTATTACCGGCCTACCATTGTCCTGACACAATCCAATGGATTAGTAACCGGATCTGCCAGGTCAATAAAAGACTTTGATGTATATGATGCCATCGACTCTTGCAGTGAACTTCTGGAGCACTTTGGCGGACATAAATATGCAGCTGGCCTTTCCCTGAAGCCTGAAAACCTTCAAACATTCAAGGATAGATTTGAAGAGTATGTTAAAGAACACACCACAGAGTCAATGTTTGTTCCGGAAATTGAAATAGATGCCAACATCATCCTGAAAGAAATCAATACAAAGTTTTTCAGGATCTTAAAACAATTGGCACCTTTCGGTCCAGGAAATATGCCGCCGGTATTTCAAACCGACAGGGTTATCGATACCGGTAATTCCAGGGTGGTAGGCAAAAATCATTTAAAACTAGAAGTTGTCCATCCGGATATTTCTGGCTTTCCATACTCAGCCATCGCCTTTCAACAGGGATATCATTTTGATAAGATTGTTTCCGGTAAGCCATTCAGCATTTGTTACCACATCGAAGAAAATGAATGGAATGCTAAAAGATACCTTCAACTCAATATTAAAGATATAATCTTTCCCGAAGATCTTTGATTCGGGTTTTTTAAAAAAATTCCGCTACCCTTCAGATATTACAGTTTTTGCAACTGAAATGAATAAATGGTGATCAGAAGCCCGAAAACCAATGAAAACGCTCCAACAAGATATGTAAGGGCCATTTGGGATTCAGTTGGATTGATAAACAATACCAGGCCAAAAACAATAACCACCAGGGCGTTAAGCAGCATTAACCACTTGGCACGCCCGGCCTTATGCGCATTAAAAGTATTAAACAATTGAGTAAAACCAACAGTAATGGCCCATATACCCATGAGGATGATAAAAAGATCAATTGTCAGTGTGGGATAAAGCATGATCACAGCACCAACAATAATATCCAGGATACCTTCAAAAAGCCAGCTTGTCCAATGCCTGTTGCTTTTCATGTGGGTGAATGATCCAATGATAAGGAACAATCCACTCAACAATACCAGAATACCAAAATATTCCATCAAAACAGTCAGCGTAACATTGGGTACAAACAATGCAAAAATTCCAAAGATGATTGCAAATAGACCTTTAAGCGTTAAAAGCCACCAATTCTTATATTTTTTTCCTGCCATAACTTATGGATTATTTTGGTTAACATATTTCTTTAGTATAACAGAATAATAAATCATTACAATGCCAAAAAGCAAAGCAATCAATCCAATTATAATTGTAAATGCCTTTACTGCGGTAAATGGATTAAAAAATATGAGTATCCCAAAAACTAATGTAATAAGTCCATTTATCAATAGCATTGTCTTACCAGTGATCTCATCCTTAATACTGGCCAGCAATGCAAGTTGCAATATCCCAAGGATGATGGCCCAAATTCCAAGCAAAATAACGAACAATTCAAGTGTTTGCTTTGTAAAAATAAGAATGATGATCCCAATAATAATGCTGACTATGGCCTCAGTCAACAAGACCGCATATGGCCGCTTTTTTTGAAGGTTGTTAACAGCTCCGATAAGAAGTATTATACCCCCTATCATTACAATTAATCCGAAGTACCTGGCAATAACTACTATGGTTTCATTGGGTATGATTATTGCAAAGACACCCAATATGATGGCAAGTATACCATTAATGGTCATTAACCACCAATTTTTGCTGAATTCTTGTAACATAACTAAAATTCTATAATGGTTCTAATAATAAGATATATTCCAAACAAAACCAGCCCAATTCCAGCAATCTTATTGATCCACTGGATAAATTTTGGTGTAAGATACTTCTTTATTTGAAAAGAACCAAAACATTTTAACAAATCTGTTACGAGGACAGTCAGGAGGGTACCCGCAAAAAACAAAAGCAGTGATTGCGTATCACCTTTGTAATTGGCAGTTACTGTAACTACTACTCCCATCCAGAAAAACCATACGAATGGATTGGCTATATTCAGAAAAAAACCTTTCAGAATAAATGTAAGCGGACCGGGAGCGCTTGAATTGTTTTCATCTTTATCCGTTTCCATATGGGCTTTTCTGGTAAATGTCACGAAGCCAAAAACAACCAAAATGATCCCACTACCGATACCGAAAAGACTTTCCTGGGAATTTATAATATTTATTGCTCCAAGGAAACAAAGAGCCACAAAAGCCACATCACTGAGGAAAATCCCAAATGCCAGTTGAAATCCAGACCATAATCCTCGGTGAATACTGGTCTGTATTATGGCAAATAAAGCAGGCCCAAAACTAAAAAAAAATGCCAGTGTGATTCCTAGAATTACTCCTTCCCAAACAGGTGTCATTGAAAAACTGCTATTTATTTAATTCCTTAATAAATTTTTCCCATTCCTCAAACTGCTTATTCTTCAATACCCTTGGAAATTTATTGGCTCCACCTTCTTTGCCGTGATCTTTCATCCATTTGGCGAAAACTGCTGTCGGAAGGACTTCAACAAAAACGTCTTTTATGGCAGCTATTCGCTCTACCCTGTAATCATCATTCAGGATCTTCAGGTATTCATCTATCTTTTCACGTGCAGCCTCCGGATCCAGCGGATCATCAGTCCCAAGGTACCATTTATGTGCAAACATAGTATCATAACGTATTCCTGTTACCGTCCATTCACGAATCTCTACATTAAACTCATTCTGAAGTTTACTAATGGCCCTGTTCATATTATCCTGTGACAAATGCTCACCACATATACTTATAAAATGTTTTGTCCTGCCTGTGATAAGGATTTCATTCCTGGGCTTTGAAATAAACTTAATGGTATCCCCAATAAGATATCGCCATGCACCGGAACATGTTGAAAGCAACAATGCATACTCTTTGTTTTCCTGCACATCCCTCAGGGTTATCGCTTTATGGTTTGGCAACAAATTGCCTTCTGCATCGAAATTATCCTCGTTGAAAGGCACAAACTCATAAAACAAACCATTATCGAGAATCATTTGCATCCCCC
This sequence comes from Bacteroidales bacterium, assembly GCA_018401355.1. GTDB lineage: Bacteria > Bacteroidota > Bacteroidia > Bacteroidales > B18-G4 > M55B132. The sequence goes on along the minus strand of JAGYLD010000002.1, from coordinate 39,685 downwards.
TGGTGTCTACTCTGTTTTGATAAGCAATATAACCTTCGGAGGCAAGATATGATTCATTGTATATCACCGGCTTTGAAAAAAGCCTGGAAAAACTCTTTTCATAGGGTTCAAAAGCAACACCGCTATGAACATAAACTGAAAGATTTGGCCAGATATCGTGGATGGTTTTTACATTATAATGCTCTATTATGCGCTCAAGAATGATCTGGATCCAGGCAGGAACACCAACAATGATCCCTATATCCCAGTTTTTGGCCTTTTTTACTATCTCCTCAAGCTTGATCTCCCATTCCCTTTCTCTTGATATTCGCTTTCCCGGCTTGTAAAAATGCTGGAACCAAAATGGCAGGTTGCCGGCAGAAATACCGGATAAATCACCTTCATAATAAGCACCATTGAAGTTGAGGTGTGTACTCCCTCCGATCATTAAAATTCCCTTTTCATAAAATTCAAGAGGAAAATCATATTTTATAGTACTAACGAGCTGTCTGATACTTGCTTTTCTGATAGCCCTGATCATATCGCCTGTTACAGGAATATGTTTACTTGATGATTCGGATGTTCCCGAGGTCAAGGCAAAATACTTTACCCGACCTGGCCACGTAACAAATCCCTCACCATTTAAAGAACGATACCACCATTGCTGAAACATTGATTGGTAATCATGAGTTGGAACCCGTTCCTGAAAAGCCCTGACAATATCCTTTTCCTTCAGGATTTCATGGAACTTATATCTCTCTCCAAAAGCACTTAATTCAGCTTTCTTCAACAATTTCCGGAGTACTTTTAACTGAGCAGCATAGCCATCAAAACGCCTCTTCTTTTCAATGGGGATACTACGTAAAGCATATGCTCTCTTTATTATTGAACCCAGAATTGCCATATTTTGATTGTTTAAATTGCGATAAAATTAATACATTTTTGGCAAAGGGAAATATCGCATATATAACCTGCTGATTAAATTGATGGATTGTGCTAGGATATAAGTATATGCCAATTTAGAGGCCATCAGACAGCCGGAGATCAAAAACAAATCCGCGTGCCGGTTGTTTATAAGAAAAAATATTTGCTATGAAAACAAATATGGGTGTCGCTGACCGCGTGGTCAGAATTGTGTTGGTTATCTTAATCGCTGCACTTTACTTTACAAATGTCATTTCGGGCACCTTGGCCATTATCCTTGGCATTGTAGTCATTATTTTTCTAATAACCAGTATCACAGGGTTTTGTGGTTTCTACAAAGTGCTTGGGATCAACACTTGTGCTGTAAAGAAAAAGAAGTAAATAACCAACTACAGATTTATTCAAAAAGATCGGACAAAATTCCATCAGATAACAACATACCTTTTTCTGTTAGAAAATAGGTATTCTGTTTTCGTTTAACCAGCTCATTATCTATATATTTAACCATCTTGTTTCTAATATTATCCGATCTTTGCCTGCCAAAGACATTTTCAATGTGCTCAGCATCACATCCCCAAATTGTCCTCAAAGATGTAAGTAGATATTCATTATATTTTTCCTGCTCACTTAAGATCTCCCTTTCCTCAACAATTTTCCCCTTACTTCCTGTAATATATCCAGATATGCTTTTTGCATTCCACTCCCTTGACATTCCATTATATGAATGGGCAGACGGACCAAATCCCGCATAGTTTCCCCCCAGCCAGTAAATACTGTTATGCCTTGAATAAAAACCCACTTTCGCAAAATTGGAAATCTCATAATGCATATAGCCTTCCCGTGCCATTTTATCTACCAGGATGTCATACTGTTTTACCACTGTGCTCTCGGCAACCACTGGAAATTTCTTTTTACTTATCATCCAATGCAATGGAGTGTTTTCTTCAACCGTTAATGCATATGCAGACAAATGAGGGATTTCAAGTTCTAAAAAGTGATCTATGTTTCTTTTCCACCTGTTATCATCAGACCCTGGTATTCCATAAATCAGGTCAAGCGAAATATTGTCAGACCCCGATTCTTTGATTGTCCTTACTGATTCAATAGCCCTTTTTGCATCATGGTTCCGGCTCAATCTTTGAAGATCATCATCGTGGAAAGACTGTACACCTATGCTAAACCTGTTGAAATTCATCTTCAGCAAACCCTGGATATATTTTTCTGCAACATCTTCAGGATTCAATTCAATCGTTATTTCAACCTTTTTCGATATCTGAAAGCAACTGGCAATGCCATCCATTATGTTTTGCAATTCCTGGATACTCAAAACAGAAGGGGTTCCACCACCAAAATAAATGCTGTTGACCACCTCTTCTTTAAGATAATCTTTACGTTGGTTTATTTCTCTCAATAAAGCATGAGAAAATCCTTTCCTGAGCCTTTTTGATGCGACAGAAAAAAAATTGCAGTAATTACATTTTTGTCTGCAAAATGGTATATGGATATAAACGCCACCCATCCTTTTGTGGTCTCAAAATTATAACAATTCCAAATAGTTGTCAGAGAAAAAGATCAACAATATTGTCAGAAATTCATCGTATTTTTACAGCAGGAATAAATTTCCGCAATTCCATTATAATTGACCCATCATTCATAAATAATTTTAACTATGAAAAGAAGGGACTTTTTAAAAAAAGGAGCAGGTGCATCATTTATAGCGGGTTCATCATTGCTTTTTGGAAATCTGACCAAAGCAAATGCCTCTAACCCTCAGGATAAAAAAGACCTGTATGACCTTGTTGCAATTAAGGGTGATGACCCTGTAAAAATGTTTGACGAAGGGATCAAAGCCCTTGGCGGCATGAGCCATTATGTTAAAGAAGGACAAACCGTTGTTGTTAAACCAAATATTGGTTGGGATGCTACACCGGCAAGAGCAGCGAATACCAATCCTGATCTCGTAAAACGGATTGTGGAACATTGTTTTGAAGCTGGAGCAAGTGATGTATATGTTTTTGACAATACCTGTAACAACTGGAACAAATGCTATATCAACAGTGGCATTGAATCTGCAGTAAAGGAAGCAGGCGCAAAAGTTGTTCCTGGCAATGACGAAAGTTACTATAAACCAGTAAGCATACCTAAGGGAAAAAGCCTCAAAGAAGCCAAGGTGCATGAGTTAATTCTTAACGCAGATGTCTTCATCAACGTTCCTGTCCTTAAACACCACAGTTCGGCTAAAATAACCATAGCCATGAAAAACCTGATGGGTGTAGTCTGGGACAGAAGGTACTGGCACAGCAATGATTTGCATCAATGTATCGCAGATTATGTGTATCATAGAAAACCTGATCTGAATATTGTCGATGCTTACAGGGTTATGAAGCGAAACGGGCCTCGTGGCGTATCTGATGAAGATGTGGTACAACTTAATACACAGCTTATTTCTTCCGATATTGTGGCCATCGATGCCGCAGCCACAAAGGTTTTTGGACTTGAACCTGAAGATATTCCTTATATTCAGATTGCACACGATATGAAACTGGGCAACAAAAATCTTGATGAGTTGAACATCAAAAGGATAAAGATTTAAGAGATGTTGTTCAAAATCCTGAAAACACTCAGGGTCTCATTAGCAATAGTATTTCTGGCCCTTAGTTTTATCATTTTCCTTGATATCAGTAGCAATTTATCCACCCTGCTGATAGGATATGTAACTTATACTCAATTTGTTCCATCATTAATTGGCTTTATTAACTCCATTGGCTGGGCTTTTGCGGGATTCATCCTAATCCTTATCCTTACATTTTTATTTGGCAGAATTTATTGCTCATTTTTCTGTCCGCTTGGTATTTTACAGGATGTACTGATTTTCTTCCAAAGAAAATTTTCCAGGAAAAAGACATTCAAATACAGAAAACCAGAGAACATTGTTCGTTACGGTATCCTGATTTTAAGCCTGGTCGTCTTGTTTGGTGGTTCAGCAATCATATTTTCTTTCCTTGACCCCTACAGTTTGTTTGGAAAGATCAATACAATGCTTTTTAAACCTGTTTTGGCACTGGGTAATAATCTGCTTTCAAGAATTTTATCTTCATTTGACATTTATTCGCTTTATCCGGTAGAGATCAGGACAATTAAAATTCCTGCTTTCATTTTTTCCCTGGTATTTTTTATATTCCTTGTTTGGTTAACTCTAAAGTTTTCCAGGTTGTATTGTAACCTTATTTGTCCTGTGGGTACTTTACTTGGTATCCCATCGGCCATCTCTTTGTTCAGGATCAGCCTGGATAAGAACCAATGCACAAACTGCGGATTGTGCTCAGCCGTTTGCAAAGCCGGATGTATTGATGTTCTGAACAAAAAAGTTGATCATACACGCTGCGTTGTTTGCTTTAATTGCCTCAGTTCCTGCCTTCAGAATGGTGTAAGGTATTCCATCAGAAAAAAGCAAAAGACATTCCCCCGGGCGGATTCCGACGGTAATGGCAGAAGAAAGTTTCTGGGCATATCTGCAGCCCTGCTGTCATCATTCTTTTTGGTTGATAATACATTATTTGCCCAAAGAAGAAGGAGACAAGGACAAAACAAACCACCTGTTCCTGTCAACAGGCAGCATCCGACAGCACCTCCCGGATCTGTAAATATTAATCACTTTAACAACCTGTGTACATCATGTTATCTTTGTGTAAGCGCTTGCCCCACCCAGGTATTGCAACCCAGCTTACTGACATATGGGTTAAATGGCATACTTCAACCTCATATGGATTACAAAACCAGTTTTTGCAATTTTGATTGTACGCGATGTGGTGAAGTATGTCCGACAGGAGCCATTCTCCCCCTAAGCATAGAGGAGAAAAAAATTACCCAGATAGGGATAGCAAAATTTATTCAAAGAAATTGTATTGTCATAACAGACGGCACTGATTGTGGTGCATGCTCTGAGCATTGTCCCACCAAAGCTGTGGATATGCGCCCTCACAAAAACGGATTGCTATTGCCACATGTAACAGAGGAATTATGTGTTGGTTGCGGGGCATGTGAATATGCCTGCCCAACTGATCCAAAATCTATTTATGTTGAAGGAAATCCGGTGCATGAAAAAGCCGAAAAACCTGTCGTAGAAGAAATAAAAGCAGAATCATCGGATGATTTCCCCTTCTAAACATGCTTGCGCAAGCTGATTCTGAAAACCGTACCTGTTCCTGGTTCAATATTACCCGGCCGTGCATATATTGATTGCTTAACGAAGATCTTTCCTTTATGATAATTTTGAATGATGCGTTTTGAAAGAGACAATCCCAGACCCCATCCCCGCTTCTTGCTTGTATATCCGGGATTAAATATAGTTTTGTACAGTGATTTGGGTATTCCCTTTCCTGTATCGCTTAAATCAATATGGACATATTTTTCTTCCTCCAGGATATCAATTTTTAAAATGCCTTGCCCATTCATTGCATCAATGGCATTCTTGCAAAGATTTTCTATCACCCATTCAAAAAGATTTTCATTCAAGGGTACGATTACTTCCTTATCATTCGATAGATTGATTTTATAATTGATCTTATTTGATGTACGTGATTTTATATAATTGACAGAATCATAAATGACACCCACAACATTAACTGGTTCAAGTTTCGGGGGTGAACCGATTTTTGAGAAACGCTCTGTAATGTTTTGCAACCTTCCAATGTCTTTCCTTATTTCAATAAGACTTTCATCCCTAATTCCTTTCATGTCAAGCAATTCAAGCCAGGCCATCATCGATGATAAAGGTGTGCCTAATTGATGAGCCGTTTCTTTCGACATTCCAACCCAAACCTGGTTTTGTTCCGATTTCCTGGCCGTATCAAACATCAGGTATGCAAAAATGATAAACAAACCTACAATTCCGAACTGGATGTATGGGTAATACCTTAAATTGGTAAGCAATGGAGAATCCTTATAGAAAATGTATTGTATTCCCTGACCGGCAAGATCAATCTCAATGGGAGGATTTTCCTCCTCCATTTTCTGTATTACTTTTTTAATAAAAACCGTATCGGTAAGATTGATAGTATCCATATTGCCATATTCGAGAATATGCCTTTTTGAACTATCGGTGATAATAACCGGCACGGAGGCAGCATTTCTTACTACCTCTGAAAAAAACGATTCTATCAGATCATCTAAAACCTGCCTTAATTCAGTAAATATCCTTGATTCCTTGAAATACAACTTTACGTATTCATCTCCGTAATAATTCAACCTGATGGGTTCGAAACGGGAAAATTCCCTTTTCAGCTTTCCTTTAAGCCTGTAAAGTCCATCAAAATCAATGTCATCAACATTCCTTGCATTGGTAATACTATCATATTTATCCGTAAGGATCACCGGAATGGTTGTATTGTAGGTTATTATTTTAAGATAAAAATCCAGGGATTTAGAATCCTCTGCATATTTGATGTTGGCAAAAGCATCTGCAAGAATTTCTGCTCTTTTTCTTTCTTCTGCTTGTATTTGCTCGAAAAATTTTTCCGTATAGGACACAAGGTCGGCTTTGCGTTGAATGGCATTCGCCCATATCTCAATGTTTATCCGCTCCTCTCTGGCAATTTTATTTACCAGGATGTTGGAAAACCACAAGGATGTGATCACAATGAAAACTGCAACTATTAATAGTATTAGCTTCCAGCGTCTCTTCTTGGTATATATGTTCATTTAATGAAAATAATGATTTTCAATAAAACGAAATTAAACATCTTTTATTCCAGTAGCAACCTGTCATGAGGATTCCTTAAGAAGCCATTCCTCCGCTTTCTCTATTTCCTTTTTCTTTTCCTCAGAAATGCCAGGATAATGTAAATTCATTGACATCAATTGTGAAATGATAATACCACTTACTGCCGAGCGCATAAACCATTTATTATCTGCGGGTATAACATACCAGGGCGCGTTATCAGTTGATGTGTGCAATAACATCTGTTCGTATGCTTGCATATAATCATCCCAATGTTGTCTTTCCTGAAAATCACTCAGGGAAATTTTCCAATGCTTTGCAGGATTTTCTATTCTTTTAAGAAACCTTCGTTTCTGTTCTTCTTTACTGATGTTCAGGAAAAACTTCAAGACAGTCATACCATTATTGACAAGATACTGTTCAAATGCATTGATATCATTATACCTGGTTTCCCAGAATGAATTATTGTTTTCAGGATCACTTGGCATTTTCGGCAATTTCTGGCTTTTTAAAACCTCCTGGTGTACCCTTGTTACAAGAACCTCCTCATAATACGACCTGTTGAAAATCCCGATTTTACCTCTCTCCGGGAGTGCTTTATAACATCTCCACATGTACGTGTGATCCAATTCCTCCTCTGAAGGCTTCTTAAAACTCTTAACCATGCAGCCCTGAGGATTGACTCCCGACATAACATGTTTGATGGTCCCATCTTTACCGGCAGCGTCCATGGCCTGAAAAATTATTAGCATGGAATTCCTGTTATAAGCATATAAAACTTCCTGCAGCTCCGCCAACCGCTCAACGCTGTACTCAAGATAAGCTTTTCCTTCCTTTTTTCCTTCAAAAAATTTCGTGTAACCAGGATCAAAATCTTTCAAAACCATGCTTTGATCGGAGGGAAACTTCATAATTTCTAATAGCTTTTCATATTTAATCATAATTCAATTGGTTGTTGAGTGTATGAAGTTATTGAATATTAAGAATATTTAATCTAAAAATATCAAGTTTATTTCAAAACAACAATCATATTTAGTTATTTTTGTAACATAAAATTCTCATATCGAAAATTTTTAACTTAAACCCCAGTTAAATATGAAAAAGCAATTATTCATCCTGCTGATCCTTGTGATTGGCCTTAGTTTTTGTTTTACAGGATGTAACAACGAAAAAATTATGAAAGCCAAACAGTATCCATTAGAAGATTTTTTCAAAAATCCGGAGAAAACAGCGTATCAAATCTCACCAGATGGTAAATATTATTCATTTATGGCACCTTACGAGGACAGGATGAACATTTTTGTACAGGCCGTTGGTCAGGATTCTGCCATCAGGCTTACCAGTGAAACAGACAGGGATATAGCAGGATATTTCTGGCCCAATAATGAACAGATCCTTTTTGTAAAAGATCAGGGAGGTGATGAAAACTATCGCCTTTATGCTGTAAATATAGATGGTTCAAACCTGGTTTGTTTTACAGACTTTGAAGGAGTCAGGACGCAAATTATAGATGAACTTGATGAAATACCTGAAGAGGTTATCATTGGCATGAACAAAAGAAATCCCCAGGTTTTTGATCCTTACCGCCTGAATATTGTTACGGGGGAACTTACCATGCTTTATGAAAATCCGGGTAATATCATGGGATGGCTATTCGATCATGATGGTAAATTGCGCGCAGCATCAGCCATAGTCGATGGTGTAAACACCCAACTGCTTTACAGGGAAACCGAAAACGATGAATTTCAACCAGTCCTCACAACAAACTTCAAAGAAACCGTAAGCCCAATGTTCTTTACTTTCGACAACAAAGACGTTTATGCTGTTTCTAACCTGAACAGGGATAAAACAGCCGTAGTAATATTTGATATTGCCAATGGCGAAGAAAAAGAAGTCTTATACGAAAATCCAGATTATGATGTTTCTTCCGTGTTTTATTCAGAAAAAAGAAAGGTTCTGACTTCTGCCTCATATACATCCTGGAAACGTGAAAGACACTTCTTTGACGAACAGACCAAACAACTGTTTGACCGTTTAAACAGTGAGCTGGGAGAATATGAACTTGGGATATCCGATGCCACAAAAGATGAAGATAAATTCATTGTCAGAACTTACAGTGACCGTTCCCTGGGAGCTTATTATATTTATGACAAAACCACAGACCAGCTAAGCAAGATTGCAGATGTAAGCCCATGGATTGATGAAAACGACATGGCAAATGTCACTCCGATTGAATATGAAGCACGCGATGGGCTGAAGATTGCCGGTTATCTCACACTTCCCAAAGGATACACAATGGAAACAGCACAAAACCTGCCGGTGGTAGTTAATCCTCACGGTGGTCCATGGGCACGCGATAATTGGGGATTTAACCCCGAAATACAGTTTCTTGCCAACCGTGGCTATGCTATTCTGCAAATGAATTTCCGCGGTTCTACCGGCTATGGAAAGAAATTCTGGGAAGCTTCTTTCAAGCAATGGGGATTGACTATGCAGGACGACATTACCGATGGAGTCAATTGGCTAATCGACCAGGGAATTGCAGATCCTGAGAGAATTGCTATTTATGGCGGTAGCTACGGTGGATATGCAACATTGCAAGGTTTGGTCGTGACACCTGAATTGTATGCAGCTGCAGTAGATTATGTAGGCGTATCAAACCTCTTTACATTTATGAAAACCATTCCTCCATATTGGGAACCAATGCTGAATATGATGTACGAGATGGTTGGACATCCAAAGGAAGATAGCCTGCAACTGGCTGCAACATCACCTGCATTGAACGCTGATAAAATAATGACTCCACTTTTTATTGCCCAGGGTGCTAATGACCCAAGGGTTAATAAAGCCGAATCAGACCAGATGGTAGAAGCCTTAAAGGAAAGGGGAATAGAAGTTCAATATCTGGTGAAAGATAACGAAGGCCATGGATTCCGAAATGAAGAAAACCGCTTCGACTTTTACCGGGCCATGGAAGAATTCCTGTCAGGATATTTAAAAGAAGAATAATAGGTTATTTGTTAAGTCATATATACCAATTGTAAAGTCTAATAAAAAGGTGGTTGTTAAAACCACCTTTTTAATGTTTTTTTGAACTAAATTTATAGTTGATTGTTTATATTTGCACAATAATAAACTAAATCATTAGTTATAAAAGTATGAAAGAACTCACAAAGGCTGAAGAACAGATCATGCATATCCTGTGGAAAATTGAAAAAGGATTCGTCCATGATATCCTGGATCAGATGAACGAACCTAAACCGGCTTACAATACGGTTTCAACCATCGTTCGTATCCTGGAAAAGAAAGGCTTTGTTGAGCACAATGCATATGGAAAGTCCCATGAATATTACCCTGTGGTTTCCAGGAAAGAATATACCAGGAATTATTTCAAGTCTTTCTTAAAAAATTATTTCAGTAATTCCCACAAAGAACTCGTATCCTTTTTCACCAAAAATAATAGCCTTGATATTAAGGAGATGGAAGAAATTAAAAAATTGATGTCAGAAGAAATTAAAAAACAAAAGAAAGGTTAAGAATGGACGAAATGTTGTCATATTTGCTTCAAGCCTCCATTTCTCTGGCTGTATTTTATATTCTTTACTGGTTCTTCCTGAGAAAAGATACCTTTTTTGCGGTAAACAGGTTTTATTTACTCGGGTCACTTATCCTTTCAACCGGCATACCTCTCATTGATTTTTCCTTCCTGATCAATCAAAATCAGGCAAATTATCTTTTTATTCTCGATCCAATAACCATCACTGCATCAGAGATCAATGGCAGCATTCAAAACAACCTCAGTACCTATCAGACCCTACTGGTGATCTACTTCACCGGGGTTGGCCTGTTTACTGCAAGGTTCATATTCCAAATGATCCAGATATTTATCATCAGGACACGAAGCAAAGTGCTTCAGGAGGAGAATGCCACCCTCATCCTGGTAAAGAAAAATATTACACCCTTTTCATTTTTGAACATGGTCTTTATCCAGGAAAAACATTATAAGGACAAGGACATTGCAGAAGTTTTGAAACACGAACTCATTCATATAAGGCAAAGACATTCCCTGGACATCATATTTGCTGAAATTGTATGCATCGTTCTATGGTTTAACCCGTTTATATGGCTTTATCATAGATCACTCAGAAGCATCCATGAATACCTTGCCGATCAAGGTGTGATACAACAGGGGGTCAGAAAAAAAATGTATCAGGAATTGTTGCTAAGTCAAACTTTCGGCGTTAACATCAATAATCTGACAAATAATTTCAATCATTCACTTATTAAAAGGAGGTTTATTATGATGACTAAATCACGTTCAAGATCATGGGAACGTCTGAAATTGCTCATGATTTTGCCAATGGCACTGGCTATGGTATTTGTGTTAATGTCGAACACGAATTCTCTGGCCCAGGTGGAAAAAGAAACATCCAAGGAAACCCTTGTAAAGGAATATCCTAATGATGGAAAAGTTCCGCCTCCGCCACCCAAAACATCTAAAGATGAAAAAGTTTATGAGAAAGCAGAAATAATGCCTGAATTTCCGGGTGGTATGAAAGGTTTGCAAAAGTTCTTTGTCGAAAACATGAAATACCCGGATATTGCCCATAAAGCAAATGTTTCAGGAACTATTTTTATTGGATTTATCGTAAATAAGTCAGGCCAGGTTAAAGATGCAAAACTTGTCAAGGCAAAAGTCGATAATCCGAAAAACAACAAAGAAGCTGAAGAAGCACTTATTAAAGAAAGCATGAGGGTTATTCATATGATGCCTGACTGGAAACCTGGATACAATGATGGTAAAGCAGTTAAGGTAGAAATGGCTCTTCCTGTAAGATTTAATTTGGATGGTGGTTCTGAAAAGGAAAAATAATCTTTTTTTGACCAAATCAACTAATCTGTTAGTTATAAAACTAGCAGATTAGTTGTATAAACTGATTCATGAGAATACTGTTAATCATTTGGAAAATAACTTCATGAACAGATATTTTCAAATATTTATCACCCTCCTCACAATAACATTATTTGGTTTGAATGCAGAAGCCTTGCTTTTTAATAAGAAAATACTTTCGAAGATTAATACAATAATTCTCCAATTAATTCGTTATTAATTTTGAATTACCGTGATGCGATTCCTTTTACCACTGTTCATTACTGGACACAGAGGAGGCAAACTGAACACTTTTAAGCTTTTCTTTTCCAACAAACACTTATATATGTTATTGTATTTCTGCCGATTAAAAAAATGGCATGTTTTTAGTTTTCGCCTAAATAACATGGTATACTATGATAAAATTAAAAGATCTTAATAAATCATATATCACAGGCAGCAATAAATTGCATGTCCTGAAAGGAATAAATTTGGAAATAGAGAAAGGGGATCTTGTTTCCATCATGGGCTCATCAGGTTCCGGTAAATCCACATTACTGAACATTATAGGATTGCTTGACAATTACGATACCGGAGAATACTATCTTGACGGGCAGTTGATGGCTAACCTGAGCGAAACAAAAGCTGCCAGGCTCAGAAATGACTCCATCGGTTTTGTATTTCAGTCGTTTAATCTCATAGCATTTAAAAATGCCAAGGAAAATGTTGCCATGCCTCTTTATTATAAAGGAATCAGCAGGAAAAAAAGAAACAGGCTTGCAATGGAATACCTTGAAAAAATGGGACTTTCCGAATGGGCTGAACATCTTCCCAACGAATTGTCAGGTGGACAAAAGCAGCGTATCGCAATAGCAAGGGCATTGATCTCGAAACCTAAAGTCATCCTTGCTGACGAACCCACAGGAGCATTGGACTCGACTACTTCAATGGAAATGATGTCGCTTTTCAGAGAAATCAATGATGATGGCATTACCGTCATCATTGTCACCCATGAGCAGGACATCTCCCTGATGACGAAGCGAATCATACGATTAAAAGATGGCGATATTGAAACAAATATCAGCAACGGCAAACTAAAGAATTACAAAAAATCATTGGTAACAGCATAATCTCACCTTCATGTTTGATCTGGACAAATGGCAGGAGATCTTCAGCACCATCAAGAAGAACAAAATGAGAACCTTTTTGACAGGATTTTCTGTCGCATGGGGGATTTTTATGCTTATCATTTTGCTTGGTTCAGGCTATGGACTCGAAAATGGCGTTAAAAAAGAATTTGAGGGAGATGCGGTCAACTATTTATGGGTCAACCCAGGAATTACAAGCATGCCCTACAAGGGGATGAAACCCGGGCGGTTTATCCGGTTTACCAATGAAGACCATGAGATGTTCAAAGTCGTTGAAGGAATTGATAAAAGCTCCGCCAGGATTAACATATGGCAAAACAACACCATTCAGTACAAATCTGAATATGGCAATTATGACATTATCGGTATTCACCCGGATTACAGTGACCTGGAACGTCTGACCATGACTGGTGGAAGATTCCTTAATCCTTTTGATATAAGTAAATACAGAAAAAATGCTGTCATTGGTACCATTGTTCAGGATGCCCTGTTCAAAGATGAAGACCCACTGGGTAAATATATCAATGTAAGCGGGGTACCTTTCAAAGTAGTCGGAACATTTGATGACCCCGGAGGTGAAAGAGACATGAGAAGGGTGTACATCCCGGTAAGCACTGCTCAAAGGCTTTTCAATATGGGCAACAGGATCCAGAATTTTACATTGATCATGGAAGATGCCACCGCTGAAGAAAGCAAACAGATGGAGGAGTTCGTTAAGCAAAAGCTGGCTTCAAAATACAAGTTTGATGTAAACGACCGTCGAGCTATGAACATTTTCAACACCATAGAGAATTTTCAACAGTTTATGAACCTTTTCGCCGGAATACGACTTTTTATCTGGATAATAGGCGTTGGCACCATTATAGCAGGAATTGTAGGTGTCAGCAATATCATGATGATCGTTGTTAAGGAAAGAACCAAAGAAATAGGCATTCGGAAATCCATGGGAGCGACGCCCTGGTCTATCATCAGCCTGATACTACAGGAGTCGATACTCATCACAGCCTTTGCAGGATATGTTGGTTTGGTCCTTGGTGTAGCTGTGTTGGAACTTGTTTCCAGCCTATTGCCTCCGGCCGATTATTTCGCCAATCCGGAAGTGAACATTCAGGTGGCCATTATTGCCACCATCATATTGATCGTTTCCGGGGCACTTGCAGGCTTTGTCCCGGCACGTAAAGCAGCGAGCATTAAACCCATTGTTGCACTACGAGATGAATAACATTCAGGATGATCAGAATATTCGACATAGATAAGTGGCAGGAAATATTCAGTGCGTTGCAAAAAAATAAACTCCGTACATTCTTCACTGCATTTGGAGTATTCTGGGGCATATTTATGCTGGTGATCATGCTTGGTTCCGGCAAAGGATTGCACAATGCCGTTAACCAGGGCTGGGGAGACATGGCCACCAACAGCATGTTCATGTGGACACAACAGACAACCATACCCTACAAAGGTTTTCCACAAGGCCGCCGGTACAATTTTAAAAATAACGATACACAAGCCTTGCTGGATAACATCCCTGAAATTCAATATATTGCTCCAAAGATCAGGGGCTGGAGCCGTGAGGGGAACAACAACGTCGTCCGGGGAGAAAGAACCGGAGCCTTCACCATCGAAGGCAACTACCCGGATTTTAACCTCATCGACCCCGTGAATATCCTGGATGGCAGATATATTAACAATTTCGACATTCAGGAAAACAGAAAAGTCGCTGTCATCGGCAACAGGATCAGGGAGGAAATGTTTACACCCGAAGAAAAGGTTATTGGAGAATACCTTCGTATCCAGGGTGTATATTTCCAGGTGGTTGGAGTCTTTGAAAGCAAAAAAGGGGATCAGCGGGCAGAATGGGAAAACCAGGTCATTCATATTCCTTTTACGACCTTGCAAAAGACATATAATTATGGTGATGTCGTAGGGTGGTATTCCATCACTTCGAAAGAAGATTACCCCGTTTCCCTGGTAGAACAAAAAGCCAAAGAAATTCTCAAAGCAAGGCACAATATTGCTCCGGAAGATAACAGGGCCATCGGTTCCTTTAATGTCGAAGAAGAATATATGAAAATGAGAAGGCTCTTCAGTGGCATAAATGGCCTGATCTGGATTGTGGGAATCGGAACCTTGCTGGCAGGAATCATTGGCGTCAGCAATATCATGCTTATCATCGTGAAAGAAAGAACAAAAGAAATAGGCATTCAACGGGCCATAGGAGCCACTCCGGCCAGCATCATTTCACAAGTCATAATTGAATCAGTCGTTCTGACTGCCATCGCTGGATATGTGGGGCTTGTACTTGGTGTAGGAGTCATAGAACTTGTTGATTTCTTCCTGGAAAGATCCAATGGTGCGAATGAAATGTTTACCAACCCGGAAGTTGATTTTTATATGGCAATGAGGGCCCTGGTAATCCTGGTAATATCAGGCATATTCGCTGGTTTTATCCCGGCAAGGAGGGCTGTCAGCATAAAACCCATAGATGCTTTAAGAGATGAATAACAATTAATCGAATGATATCATGAAAACCTTTTTGAAAATATTTATTGGATTGCTTATCCTGGGCGTATTTGGTTATACCATTTTTTATCTGTACGGCAAATCTAAAGACAAACCGGTGATTTATGAAACAACCGCAGCTGAAACCAGGAATATCATTAAAAAGACCGTGGCCACAGGCTCTGTGGTTCCACGAAAAGAAATTGAGATCAAACCTAAAGTTTCTGGTATCATAGATGAGATATTTGTTGAACCTGGTGATAAAATCGAAAAGGGAAATATTGTTGCAAGAATTTCTATTATACCCAACATGGTAAATCTCAACAACGCAGAAACCAGGGTAAACCAGGCTGAGATCAACCTCAGCGATGCCGAAAGAAATTACCTGCGACAGAAAGACCTATTTGAACAGGGTGTTATTCCCAGAGCAGATTTTGAAAACTACGAGGTAGCCTATAACAGTGCCAAAGAAGAACTCACGGCTGCAGAAAACAACCTGCAGCTGATCAAAGAAGGGCAAACCAAAGACTCGGGAGAAACCACCAACACCCTTGTCAGATCCACCATCGATGGTATGGTCCTGGATGTTCCTGTAGAAGAAGGAAACTCCGTGATTGAAAGCAACACATTTAATGATGGGACAACCATTGCTACAGTTGCAGATATGGGGGAAATGGTGTTTGAAGGTAAAATAGATGAAACAGAAGTTGGAAAAATTAAAGAAGGTATGCCGCTGATACTGTCTATCGGGGCCATCGAAGATGCAAAATTCGACGCCACCCTCGAACATATATCTCCAAAAGGAGTGGAAGAAAACGGAGCTATTCAGTTTGAAATAAAAGCTGATGTAAAACTCCGGACCGATTTCTTTATACGGGCAGGTTATAGTGCCAATGCAGATATTGTACTCGACAGGATCGACAGTGTGTTGTCGGTTTCAGAAAGCCTCATTCAGTTTGAAAATGATACCGCATTTGTTGAAATAGAAACTCAGCCTCAGATCTTTGAAAAGCGTAATGTCAAACTCGGATTGTCTGATGGCATCTTCATTGAAGTAAAATCCGGCATAAAAAAAGAAGAAAGGATCAAAGTTCCCAACAGTTCATGGTAGCTCATCCTGAAAACCACCAAATAATCAGTCATTCTGAAATAATATTCTTAATTTCGCACCTAGAACCATTAAATCCAACAACATGGCAAGGAAAAATATTTTTTTCATCCTTTTTATAACAGGAATGATCATCATCAATGGGTGCGAACCCAGGCAGCAAACTGCTGAAGAAATGGAAAACAATTATCCCGGCATTGTCCCCCAGGGAACAGCTCTTAACCCGGTATCCCAGGCAGAAGTTGAACAACGGCTGAATATTTATGCTCCGTTTGAGCTTACTGCGGATGTGAGTCATCTTACAGACAAACAAAAACAATTATTGGTAAAGCTCTTTGAAGTGGCCGACATCATGGATGAACTGTTCTGGAAACAGGCCATCGGAAACAAGGAAAGCTTTCTGCAAAGGATCACAGATGTGCCTTCCAAAGATTTTGCAAAAATCAATTACGGACCATGGGACAGGCTCAACAATAATAAACCGTTTATTAAGGAAGTTGGACCGAAGCCCAAAGGAGCCAATTTCTATCCGGCTGATATGACAACGGAAGAATTTGAAGCCTTCAACAATCCTGATAAAACGAGCCTGTATACTTTGATCAGAAGGGATGAAAACGGATCTCTAAAAACAGTATGGTACCACGAAGCCTACCAAAGCCATCTGCAAAAAGCTGCCGGTCTGATGAAGGAAGCCGCGGCATTGGCCGAAGATCCTTACTTTAAGAAGTATCTGGAAATAAGAGCAGATGCGCTCCTTACTGATGATTTCCAGCCAAGTGACTTCGCATGGATGGAAATGAAATCATCAGATATTGATTTTGTAGTGGGTCCGATAGAAAACTACGAAGATCAAATGTTCGGATATAAAACTGCCTATGAATCGTTTATTCTTCTTAAAGACATTGACTGGAGCAAGAAACTGGCCAAATTTTCCGCAATGTTGCCAGATTTGCAGGCAGGACTTCCGGTAGAAGATGAATACAAAAAAGATGTCCCGGGATCAGATGCCGACATCAATGCTTATGATGTTATTTATTACGCAGGCGATTGCAATGCAGCAAGCAAAACCATCGCCATTAACCTGCCGAACGATGAAG
Organism: Bacteroidales bacterium; assembly: GCA_018401355.1. Lineage (GTDB taxonomy): Bacteria > Bacteroidota > Bacteroidia > Bacteroidales > B18-G4 > M55B132. The sequence goes on along the minus strand of JAGYLD010000002.1, from coordinate 22,341 downwards.
AAGTTCACATTAAGATCGGTTCCAGGAAACTGCAGCTTAAGAATGCTATGAAAGCGAAATTCGACAAGATCCTTGTTCCGATCTCCGATATACTTATCAATCCAGACCAACGCAAGCATATAACCTTCAATGCTTTCTTTGAAAATACCATGTTTCATGAAGTAGGTCACGCTATGGGCATTAAAAATACCATCAACGACAAGGGAACAGCAAGGGAAGCACTTAAAGAACAATATTCTGCAATTGAAGAAAGCAAAGCTGATATTATGGGCCTGTATCTTGTTACGAAATTGTATGAAATGGGGGAATTGACCGAGGGAGAAGTGATGGACAACTACGTTACATTTTTTGCAGGTATTTTCCGGTCAAGCCGTTTTGGTGCGGCAAGTGCCCATGGAAAAGCCAATATGATGCGCTTTAAATACTTCAGGGAAAATGAAGCCTTCACAAGAAATGCAGAAGGTATTTATACCATCAATTTTGATAAAATGCAGAAAGCCATGGTTAGCCTCATGAAGAAAATCCTCTATATCCAGGGAGATGGTGATTATGAAGCAGCCAGGGCATGGGTTGAGGCCAAGGCAACGGTCAGCACCCAACTTCAGGAAGACCTGGACAGGCTTAATGCCTCAGACATTCCTGTTGATATAGTTTTTGAACAAGGAGTAGACGTAATCGGATTGTAATCATCAAACTAAAATTAATTTTATAACCATGAAAAAGTTACTATTAATTGTATTTGCAGCATTGACCCTGGGTTTGGGTTCTTTTGCATCCACACCACCTGATGAGGGTATGTGGTTGCCCATCTTTGTTGAGCGTTTGAATTATGTAGATATGCAGGAGATGGGGCTACAGCTTACCGCTGAAGAGATCTATTCTATTAATTCATCCAGCATTAAAGACGCTATTGTAGGACTCTCAAGAGGTAGTACGCCCTCAGGGTTTTTCTGCACTGCAGAAGTTGTATCTGAAGAGGGATTGCTATTTACAAATCATCACTGCGGTTTTAGTTATATCCAGGAACATAGTTCCATAGAAAATGACTACCTGGCTGATGGATTCTGGGCCATGAGCAAAGAAGAAGAACTTGCCAACCCAGGCCTCTCTGCAACATTTTTCCGTAGCATGGCCAACATTACGGATAGTATTATTCCTTTCCTAAGCGACACCATGACGGAAGCCGAACGTTCGGGCAAAGTAAAAGAGATCACCAGCAGGCTTAAGAAAAGAGCAAGCGAAGATGGTAAATACCATGTCGTAACCAAAGGCTTCTTTGGAGGAAATGAATACTACCTTTTTGTTTATGAGGTGTATACAGATGTCCGCCTGGTAGGTTGCCCACCCTCTTCTGTAGGAAAATTTGGTGGTGATACCGACAATTGGATGTGGCCAAGACATACAGGCGATTTCTGCATCTTCAGGGTATATACTGCTCCCGATGGATCATCTGCCGAATATTCAGAGGAAAATATACCGATGAAACCCAAACATCATCTCCCGGTTTCTATTGCCGGATATGACAAAGGTGACTTTTCCATGATCTGGGGCTACCCGGGAAGCACTCAAAGATATCTTACCTCCTACGGCGTGGAATTCAACATGAACTACCTCTATCCCAGCCTGATAAACATTTTCGGTAAAAAGCTGGAAATTTGGAAAAAGTATATGGACAAGGACCGCAAGACTAAAATCCAATATGCTTCCAAATATGCCGGTGCTTCAAATACCTGGAAATATATGATCGGACAGGAACGCGGACTGAAAAGGCTGAAAGTAATCGACAAGAAACAGGATATTGAAAAAGGCTTCCGGAAATGGGCGGATTCAAATACTGAAACAAAGGAAAAATACGGTGATGTCCTGAATAATTATGAGGAAACATATAAAGCCATGGGTGGCGACTATGAAAAATTCCTTTATACTGTCCTATCTGGTTTGAACGGACCGGAAATTCTTGGCTATGCTCAGGGCTTCGGACAATTATACGACCTCCTGGAAAAAAAGACCAATGAAGCTATTGTTGAAGAAACTGTCGCAGAAATGAGAGAAGCAGCCAAAAACCATTTTAAAGATTACAACGAAAAACTCGACCAGGATGTCATGGCAGGACTGTTCAAATTGTATTATGAAAAAGTTGAGGAAGACTTTATCCCTGAACAATTTAAAGAAATGCTCGACAAAAATAAAGGCGATTTCAAAGCATTGGCTGAATATGTTTTTGAAAAATCAGTTTTCTCAAACATGGAAAAGGTGAATGAGTTCCTGGATAAGCCCAAAGCAAAGACCATTGAAAAAGACCCGGCATATATTCTGGCCGGATCATTCATGCAAAAAATGATGGAAGCCCGTGGCGCATACCAGCAGGCTCAAAGCAATATGAGCAAATACGACAGGCTGTTCATTGCAGGATTGCGTGAGATGAACCCGGATAAAGTTTACTATCCCGATGCAAACTCAACAATGAGGTTGTCATACGGAATGGTGCTCGACTATTATCCGGCCGATGCTGTTTATTATAACTACTTTACTACCCTTCGAGGGGTCATGGAAAAAGAAGATCCCAACAATGATGAGTTTATTGTCGATGAAAAGCTGAAAAAACTCTACCAGGAAAAAGATTATGGAAAATACGGTGAGAAAATCAATGGCGAAAAACGATTGATCACTTGTTTCCTGACAACCCATGACATTACCGGAGGTAATTCCGGCAGCCCGGTCATGAATGGTAATGGTGAACTGATCGGTATTGCCTTCGACGGTAACTGGGAAGCCATGAGTGGTGACATTGCTTTTGAACCGGAACTTCAGCGGACAATCAGCGTGGATATCCGTTATGTTCTGTTTATCATAGATAAATTCGCCGGCGCCCAAAACCTTATCGATGAGTTAACCATTGTGGATAAAAAGGTTAAACCGGCAGCGGAAATGGTGGAAGTAAGCGAAGAGGTTGAAGAACCAGAAACAGCTCAATAAAACAACAAAATTGTATAAATTTTTACTTAAAACGGCTGTTTCCTCTTTGGAGGAAACGGTCGTTTTATTTCTTAAACCTCTCCAGGATGGATTTGTCCTCCAGTTCTTTCGAGAGCGATTCAATGGTACTCATTGGAACATCCAATAGGTCCAGGATCATTAAACCGTCCAGGCAGTAATTGAATTTGGGATCTACATTGAATCCAATGATCTCTGCATTCAGGTTGATGTATTTTTTCAACAAAACGGGGGTCCTGAAAATGGGCTCAAAATCCTGAATAAAACGGTCCAGTTTTCCGATGTCATTTTCTGTATGTTTCAAAAACACAGCCCTGTCAATAACAGGATCGATTTTCTTTCGAAAAACCCTTTTTGGACGAATGTGCCCGGCCAGTTCAAAATTGTAGTAATTGGCTTTCATGAATTCAACAAGCAGTGACTTTGATATGTCCGAATAAGCATTGCTGATACTAACAGGTCCAATCAGATAGCGGTATTCAGGATGCTTTAATAAAAGATACAGAATCCCTTTCCACAGCATGAACAGGGAATAGGTTTTTTTCTGGTACTCTTTAGTTACAAATGACCTTCCAAGTTCAATGGTTTCATCCAGAACAGGGATCATTTGCGGATTCATCCTGAATAATGTATTCACATAAAAACCTTTTATACCATATTTTGGTAAGATCTCTTTGCCTTTACCTGCACGGTACCCTCCAACGATCTTTTTATTTTCATCATCCCAGATAAACAACTGCTCGTAATATTCATCAAATTGATCCAGATCAATGTTTTTGTTTGTTCCTTCCCCAACATCCCGGTATGTTATTTCCCTTAAGCGGCCTATTTCCTTTAAGATGTTAGGAATCCTTGCAGATGGAACACAGAAAACACTCATATTTTGCAAACTGAAAAGGAGGAACTCCTCTCTGATGGATTCTACCTCATCATTGATCATGCTTTCATCAGACGGATCTATAACAGGAGCGGAAGGAGGGATAATCACCTTTTTTTGTTTCTGTATCTCATATTTCAATCCAAGAGAATAGGTCCTGGACCTCAAAAACTTCTTAAAATCATTGATATCACTAAATATTTCCTGATCCTTAACCGGGATGGGGGCCCCGATTCTAACCCTAACAGTCTTGCCCTGTTTATTGAATAATTCCGAGGGCAGCTTTACAGTCCTGAGTGTAGGGTGAATCATGCCCAACAGCTGAAACATACAGCTGTTATTGCCTTCAAAGTAAATGGGAATGATAGGAACCTGTGCCTTTTTTATGAACTTGATTACTGAAACCTGCCACTTCCTGTCAGTAATATCCTTTTTATCAAATTGATATGAAGAAACTTCACCTGCTGGATAAATTCCTAATGGTGAACCTATGGACAGATGATTAAAAGCATCTTTCAAACCTGAAAAAGAAGATCTGACATCTTTATGGGTTTCAAAAGGATTGACCGGAAGGAAATAATCCTTTACCGGAGCAATTTTTGTTAAAAGAAAGTTAACCAGAACCTTAAAATCAGGCCTTGCTTCTCCAAGAAATTTCATTAGCAGGAGGCCATCCAAACCACCATAAGGGTGATTATGAATAGAAATAAATGCTCCTTCCTTAGGTATATTATCCAGGTCTTCCTGTGTGATCTCATAATTAAAACCCAGTTTTTCGATAACCTTTTCCAGGAACTCCCTGGGTTCCAATTCCGAAAGGGGACTATAATTCCTGTTGAGCTCATTCAGCTTGAGCAACCTCATCACCAACCTTGCAAAAGACTCTCCTCCAAGGTATTTCAAATTCCTATTTGCAGACAAAAGGTCTTTTGCAGTAATAAGGTCCATGTTTGAATGATCAGGTAAATAAGGACAAATGTAAAAATTATTGAACCAATATTTTTTTATGTATGACATTTTTACCATTGCCAACATTCAGCACATACATCCCTTTCGGATAGGCTGTCAAATCAATGGTATTATCATACTGCCCCTGATCATTTGATACTTGTTCCCTGTATAAAAGTTTCCCGGAAATATCAGAAACTTCAATATTTATCTGCTCATTGCTTTTTATATCAAACTGCATTCTGAAAACTCCGTTTGAAGGGTTAGGAAATATTTTTATTTCTTCTTCCGTAAGATCGTTCAAACCTACATAAGGATCCAGTTCAAATACTCCAGTAAAGAAGCCTCTTCCATGTGTAGCAGCAAGAACTGTATTATCAGCTTCCCTCAGCTTGATCATGTCTGTTCTGACGTTGGCGAGTCCATCTGTTGCCGGCTCCCAGAAAGGTTCTTCAAGGTGAAGGGAGTTGGTAGACCATACTCCAATTTCTGTTGCAAGTAAAGCCTGTTCAGAGTTTTCAGGATGGTAAATAGCCCATCTTACAGGTATATCGGGGAAATTGCCCTGCTTTTCTTCCCATGTTTGTCCGCCGTCAGAAGACTGAAACACTTGTGTAACACCATAATTGGAAAAAGTTACCAATAGTTCATTTTCCGAAGCACCAATGGCAACACAGGAAATATTTGCTACCGGGAAATTGCTTCCTGTTATATCCTCAGCAACAGGATTTGATTCAGCATTCTCAACCCTGAAGAGCCTTCCTGACTGGCTGCCCACAAACAGGGTAGACTTGCCTTCAGGGGAATAAGGTGAATATTTTACGTGTGAGAATGGTACAATAGACCCTGTATTTAATGATATATAAGCATTTGACGGACTGGAAGGAATATTTGAAACACGCAGCAGCCTGTCAGCACTCCACCCAAAGAAGCTGCAGGCATTGGCATATAGGATATTTTCCTTATAGTCATAATCCGCAGGACAAATGAATGTGCCACTGTATTCCCCTGCATCGTTAATATAGGAACCATTATAGAATATTGAATACCGGTTGTAGTAAACCGAAGTAATAAAAATCAATGGCTCATCCTTGTCCCAGAAGCAATAAGCCCCGTCACCGCCATCTATCATATCATTGATGTCAAGGGGGGCATCATCATAAAAAAGCGTACCATTGTCCTGTAGACCCCCAATAAATCGATTTTCACCGGCAAGCGGAGAAATAGCACAGGAATAAAACTGAAGGCTGTTATAGCTTTTGTTTTTTTCCTGGAAAGCAGGATTACCAGAAGTGGCTTCATCCGTATAAAACACACCACCATCGGATCCATAGAGCATTTCATCGGAAGAGCCCGGTTTGAAAAGAGAGACGTGCTGGTCAGCATGAACATAGTCATCGCCCCCACCATAATACATTAAAGCCCAGTCTGATAAATGGCTCCAATGCAATCCGCCATCATCGCTTTTCCACACATCCAAACCACCAACGTAAATATGATCCGGATCATTCGGGTCAACACCTGCTGTAAGAGCATGCCATGCAAGTGTAGCAAAATCATTATCCGGAAGCGGAAGATTGATCCAAAATTGTCCGCCGTTATCTGTTCTCAATATATACCGGCCACGGTAATAAACGAAGCCATCCGTATATCCAACAGCAAAGAGGGCATAAACCCTTGAAGCATCTGAAGGTGCAGATGCCAGAACCACTCTTCCCGGAATATTATAATAGGACTGTTGCTGGATCAGAATAGCCTGGTTGTCATATACGGTCCAGGAACCGGAAGTGCCTTCATCGGAGTACAAAATAACACCACCACCCTCAAGATCAGGATTCTGCATAGTACCAACATAAAGCCGGTTATCTGCTGCAATTTCCACATCGGAAACCGGATATGGGGAATCAAAACCGCTCATATCAGGAAGTACCTGAGTCCAGGTCAAACCGCCATCATCAGACCGGTAAAGTCCATCATTGGGTTCGCTTTGGTGAATGATTCCTTTATAAATACCGGAAACCACACCTGCATAAATAACACTTGTTCCTCCTTCATCACGCACTACAACATCTGTAACATATTTAAAATCAGATGTGGAGGGCAATAATTCCCATGTCTCCCCGCCATCGGTAGATTTCATGATGCCCATACCCACACCGGAGGATTCTCGGTAAATGGTGACTGCTGTTTCGGCTTCACCGGTACCAACATAAAATGTCATGGGATCATTGGGATCGTATGTTATAGAGGATATTGCAAGGTTATCCCAGAAATCATCGACCGGAAGCCATGGATATAAATCATTTGTAATGTCATTATTATACCACAGTCCACCAGTAACACTTCCAGCCCAAACTTTATTTCCACCAGCAGCATTGGGATCATACATGATGGCTCGTGTACGGCCACCCATATTGGCCCCGGTTGCCTGCCACTGGATGGAGGAACGGTTGGAACGAAGTATGCTTTCATTCCTGATCCGTCCGGCCGCATAATAGCCTTCTTTCAATCTTTCAACAGGCACGTAGCCAAGTTCCGGATCAGCAAGCATAAAATAGTTTTGTAACGCAGCAAGATCGGGGCGATCCGGCTTTTTTATTGACTTCATTTCTTCTTCAGAAAGATCGGGAACCCTGGAATATTCATTCATCAGATGCTTTTCATAAGCAGCCCTGGGATCATTGTTGTGAAAATAAATTAATAAAGTTAGTGTTAGAAGAATAATTGCGGTTCCAGCAAATAGTACAATTTTTTTCATGGGAAAAATAATTAGTAATAATATGACAAAAGTAAAAGATAAAACGTTGACCAATACGAAATCATTGTCTCTTCTAAAAAACAGAAGAAAGCAAAGCAGGAAACAAGAAAACAAGTATGTTATTAACTATTCCTGTTCTTAAGATTTGCAGACATTACAAACAGCTGGCTGCATATTGCCAGCAATAGAAAACTATTGGCAAAATAGAACCAATTAAAGTAATTTGCAACTCCAAGAAAATTCCCATCAATAAAAAAGCCGATGATCCCGGCAAAAATCAGTATGCCTCCCACAGTTCCGGCAATCCAGGATACAAGCTTTGCAATACCTGTCATGATAATTTATTTTTGGTTTTCCATATAAAGATACATAGAAATTAAATATTATCAAAATGAGTGGTTGTTTTTTATGCTTTTGATTTTATTTCCTTTTATGCAATATATTCTTTGATCATTTCCGGGTTCAAAATAATTCATTGCAGGTGACTTATTGAAAGAAGGAAGGAAAAAATGATTATGGGAAAATACAAAACAGGAACATCTTGCAGAAGTGAGCCTTCGCCTTTTATAACGAAAACACGGATTTATATAACCACAGATATTAATACTGCCATTCAGCTCTGTCAAGGGTTTATGCGATATGACAATGTTTCCCTTAACGATCAATTCATTGATCCTGATTTTATTAAAAGATCCCATCATCATTTTACCTGGCTCATCATCGTTTATGAGATGATATTCGATATTTCGAAAACGCTCCATGAGAATATTCATCCTTACCCACTCGTATTGATCTTCGACCTTAAAAAGATTTCCAATGAAATAAATGCTTTCAGGTTCATAAAAATGAACAAGATCATAAAGCTGTTGAAAATTGCTTTCTATGGCTTTTCTCTTTACATCAGACCATATACCGTTTTTTCCGTTTACCTCGGTTTTTAGATCAGAAATTATAAGTGTTTTTTCATTCTTCCAGAATAATGTCTTGGAAGGATGCATTTCAAAATCCTGATCCCCCAGATATATTTTTGATCTCCTCATATTAGAATTAAAAGGAATAAAACCCTGCTAAAAGGCAAAAATACTCTTTAATCCGGACAAATTACAGTATCCTGATGAATATCATAATTATATATGATCATGAATCTGAAAATTGATTTTTGTGGTATAAATGTTCCATGAGTTTTATATATTTACTGAAATCTTTTATTCATGGATTACAACAAACCCTTCAAACTCATTGAAGTAAAAGACAAGAAATCAAAAAAGGAATTCCTGGACTTTCCCACCAAACTCTATAGCCACGATAAAAATTGGTCAAGGCCACTGAACCAGGACATTGAAGCCATCTTCGATCCAAAGAAGAATAGAAAGTTTAGAAAGGGAGAAGCCATTCGCTGGATTATGGTTGACAAACATGGAAATACCATTGGCAAGGTGGCTGCTTTTCTTGATGACAGGTCTGGAAAACATGACCAACCAACTGGCGGAATGGGATTCTTTGATTGCATCAACAACCAGGATGCTGCCAATATGCTGTTTGATGCAAGCAGGGATTGGTTAAAATCAAAAGGTATGGAAGCCATGGATGGACCCATAAACTTTGGAGAACGGGATAGCTTCTGGGGCTGCCTTGTTGAAGGCTTTACCGAGCCTTTATACAATATGCCATATAATTTCCCTTATTATCAGGATCTTTTTGAAAACTACGGTTTTGAACTGTTTTTCAGGCAACTCACATACCATAAAAAACTTGAACGCAAAGGAATTAGTGACATCGTGATTGAAAAAGGCAAAAGAGTGCACAGCAATCCTGAATACTCTTTTGAAATGATCGATAAGAGAAAACCTGAAAAATATGCCATCGACTTCCTGGAAATATATAACCAGGCCTGGGGACGTTTTCCCGGGGTGACAAAAATGAGAAAGGCACAGGCAATGGCCCTGATGAAACAAATAAAACCCATTGTCGATCAAAGGTTGGTTTACTTTGGCTACCACAAAGAAGAACCCATTGCCTTCTTCATCATGATACCTGATATTTCAATGATCTTCAAGAAATTCAACGGCAAATTCCACTTGTTGAACAAGCTTCGTTTTATACTCCTGTTAAAATTTGGAAAAAAGATCACCCGGGTCATCGGAAGGATTTTCGGGGTAATTCCAAGGTTTCATGGAAAAGGGGTGGAAGCCGGACTGATTATGGCCTTTGAAAATGAAGTCCAGAAACCAGGCTTTCCATATACAGATTTGGAAATGAACTGGATTGGCGATTTCAACCCGACCATGATCAAAAATGTTGAACAGATCGGTGGTAAAATATATAAAGTCCACCATACATACCGGTATATGTTTGACAGAACTATTCCTGTAAAAAGAATGAAAAAGGTGGGTTGAGGCGTTAATTCAGGCCATTCAGTTTACCTAACGCGTATACAAATATTTCTTGATCTTCATGGTAGGTGTTTTATCAAAAGGCACCGGTTGTTCTATAACAATAGCAATCTTTGATAATTTGTTAACCTCACTGTTGACATAAAGTTTTATTTCTTCCAGGACTTCGTTGGCGTATACTTTTGCATCGTGATGCATATGCCGGGCCGAAACTTTAAGGTCTCTATATGTTTTCTCAACCTCTTCATAATTCAAATGGATTTTAGCCACCAGCTTTCCTTTTAGTTCATAAACAATAGATTCCATTACAAGCTTGTGTCTGTTGATCACAGATTCAATATCTTCAGGATAGATATTCTCACCACTTGCACCAAGGATTACATTCTTTCTTCTGCCTTTAATATAAAAGTACCCTTTACTGTCAACAAAAGCAAGGTCACCTGTTTTAAACCAACCGTCTTCAGTAAAGCTTTGCCTGGTAAGTACCGGGTCTTTATAATAACCCATCATCACATTATCGCCCTTGGCCAGTACCTCTCCGATGCCAGTTTCCGGATGAATATTATCAAGTTTAAGTTGTTGCCCCCTGAGGGCTTTTCCCGTTGAACGGAATTTCGTTTCCTTTGGATTGCACCCTGCCAGGAGAGGAGCTGTTTCTGTTAATCCATAGCCTATGGCATAGGGAAACCGCGCCTCGTGAAGGAACTTTTCGGTCTCTGCCTCAAGAAGTGCACCGCCAATACCAAAAAAATGCAATTTCCCTCCAAAAGTCTTCATGAGTTTTCTTCCGGCCATCCTGTAAAAGAGTTTTCTTGCCGGGCCAAACTTTTTCGCATAACTCAAAAATCCTTTGGAGAATTTAGGTTCAATCTTTGATCGGTATATTTTCTCAATAATCAATGGAACGCTCAGTATTATCGTTGGCCGCACTTTTTCCAATGCGGGCAAAAGTACGGAGGCAACCGGCGGACCATCAATATAATTTACTGCAGCACCATTAACCAAAGGCAGCATGAAGCCAATGGTAAATTCGTATGTATGGGACAGAGGTAACAGCGACAGAAACCTGTCATCAGAATTAATATCCTGAACAAAGCCTGAAGCAATTACATTTGACATAATGTTTTTTTGAGAAAGCATCACTCCTTTGGAGGATCCAGTCGTTCCGGAAGTGTATATTATAGAAGCAAGATCGTCTTCCTGAACATCACCGAAAATAAGCTCCATGTCCAGGGTAGAATTGACTTTCCCGGAAGCAGAGAAAGAAGGAAAGGAACATCCCGGCTTATGGTTTCTAATACCAAAATCATGGATGCTGATTTCATATTCCAGGCTGTTTATATTATCAAAATCAACATTGGAAGAAAGAGCATCAGAATCAAAAATTATTTGTGATTCTGAATGCTTTAGAATGTTTGTGACTTCATTTTTGTTGAAATCAGGAAGTATTGGCACAACAACACCGCCACAAAAAGCAACGGAAAGATAAGCAATACCCCAATTCGGGCTATTCTTGCTGAAGATGGCTACTTTGTCACTTTTCTTTATTCCCAGTTTCCTGAGATATAAAGAAAGAGTCAGAATCCGTTGCAGCATATCCCCATAAAGTACAGGTTCTTTATCAACAAACGAAAGAGCGGGCCTGTTGGCATGCTTTAAAGCACTTTCTTTTACCGCATCTCTTATAATTAATGGAGTCATTTAGATACGTATATGTATTTATAAAAACCAGCTCACAAATGTAATAAATATTTCGTGTTAACAACAAAAACAAATTTGGTGCCGGATTGTTCGAAATATATCATGTTTAAAAACTGACTATCAGTTTATTGCTATTAATCTGTTGACCATCGTCTGTTTCCAGCAGTAAATAGTAAGTATATCTGGTTCCTTTAAAAACCTCGTTATCATTGTACATACAGGACTCACCGTGTAAAATTTCGGCCATCGTTGTATACTTTCCCTCACTTGTTTTCCTTTTGATGATTGTGTTCAGGATACCTTCCTGAAAACACGGTTTCCAGCTAAGCATGATCCCGTCCGTTTTTCGAACGGCCTGTATCACCGGTGCAATAAAATTATTAATGGCATATCCTGAATAAACTATGCTTGCGGCATTGCTCCTGTTCCCAAACACATCCACTGCTTCCACAGAATATTCATATCTGGTATTCACAGAAGCGGAAGAGTCAATAAAAAAAGTAGCATAATCCGGCAGGAGAGCCGCGGTTATCAACTCCCGGTCAAGGTTTTTGTCTTTCGAATATCCTTCCGGTATTTCTTTCCGGTACACAAGAAATCCCTGCATGTTATCATCGCTGACATGATTCCAGGAAAGTCTTACTATCCCGTCTCCTTCGGATATCAACAAATTCAGTGGTGAGGCAACGTTAACATCCGTTCCGTGTTTCAAAGTAACGTAGTCAGACCGGGTGCTTTCAACATTACTATGGCTTTCTGAAACGGCTGCATAGTCATAAAACCTTCCTGGCCGCAGATTTATATTTTCATCGAGGTAAACGACCACTGAATCATTTGCTGGAATAAACCCTGAAACAAGCTTCCAATCCGGATCCGGTCGGCTCCTTCTGTAAACCCTGAATCCGGCTGTTCGGATGTCTGTTGACCTGATGTTTATCTCCGGATTACCATTTTCACCCTCAGCAATGTAGACAACCGGGGGAGGAATGGCATTCTCTGAGCGAAATATGCCAAAAAACCTGGAAGAACGGGGAGAACATCCACCAGCATAACCATTGAGTTGCAAGTAATAAAAATATTTTGTCATGGGTATTACAGAAGCATCAACGTAGTTGGAAAAACCCGGGTTCAATGTAACGATCTCTTCGTAATCTCCATCAAGGGATTCCGACCTGAAAACAGACACACTATTGACGAGAGGGTTTGATATTTTTTCCCAGCTTATCATTATTCCGGGGGGTTCCTGGGAAGAAGCCGCCTTTATGGAATCAGGGAGGCGGACATCCATAAAATAATCAAAATTGCCTGTTTTAACTTCTTCCGATGCTTTTCCTCTATTGCCAAAATAGTCGACCGGAATGATTCGATAGGCAAAGAAACGGTCTTTTTCAGCCTCATCAACATAAGTGTATATCATAACATTTTCTTCGGATTCAAAGAAGGAAATGTCGGCTTTGACCTCTGAAAAGGTTCCGGCAATATTATCTTTTCGTTGCAATTCAGCCCAGGCAATGCCTGCAAAGCCTTCCATTTTCCAGGAAAGCTGAAGCCTGTTATCTGTATACAACTGGTCTTCCGGAATGATAGCAGGAAAATCAGCTTCCCTGGGATAAAACGATGGTGAATATTCAAATTCATCAACAATGGTATTATCGAGGCCATTATACTGTATCCTGTAAATATACTTTGTATCTCTTTTTGCAGAAGCATCATAATAGTAAATGCCGATTGCCAGCCTAACAGGCAGCCATGTTGTCCATTCCCATGCCTCAGCCAGGCTGTCGGCGTCCATCAGGTCGCTCCAGATTTGCGACGGAGGCAGTAAGTCAGGGTCAACAGGATAAGGCATTATTTCCAGTGCCTGTTTTAATCGTTTCCCGAATTCTGTTTGCGTAACCGGTGACTCTATTTCATTGAGCATAACCCATTGATTGCCATTGGCTTCTTTTCTAAATAGGCTGTATGATTTTATATTATTCCAGGTTTTCTCCGGATTTACCATGGCAGGTCCAAGGTAAACGAATATACCTTCCCGGCTTGCAAAAGCACCGTCTTCGCCGGGTAACTGTGCATAGGCCTGTAATGCAAATAAAAACAAAGGCACAAACAACAATTGTATTATTACTTTTTTCATAATTGAAATATATTAATAACATGCATCACCCAATGGTGTATCCGCACACACTTCCAGTCCTGCCCTGTTGATGGTCACTGAAAGGTTAAACCCCGCACTGGCTGATTCCGAATGAGAACCACAGGAACATACCCCGCAACAACATTTGCAGGAAGAACAATCTGATTTGCAACATACTCCACCACCAACTTTTATCTTGCCTTTCATTGTGAATTTTTGCTTTCCTGTGAGGCTCCATTCTCCATTAGAATAATAGTCCCCATCTACAGAATAAGTATTGTTCAAATACAAAGATCCGGCAACACAGCCAAACAAGGCAGAAGCCCCGGCTTTTGCTGAAGCATCAAATGTAAGATTGGAACCGATGTGATAGTGGTTGGCAGGACCGGTGAGATTTATGCCCATATTCATTCCCGCATAGGCCCTGATTTTCAGCTTTCCATGGCATACAAGCATATCTATGTTGATATCAGGAATGGGTAAACCTATGGCAATCCTTCCATCTGTGTAAAACCCTTCGATGCCATTTTGTATTGAAGAAGGTACTTTCTGATGAAAAGAATAGTTGTTAAAAACCGTTGATATAGAAGATGTAGCATGAATGTTCGGATATGAGCCAAAAAGGATTGCCATTTTGCCTCCTTTAATAAGCGGACTATCTGAGATATCCAGATTACCCCCTGACACGAAATACCATCCATCTCCATCTATCAACACTTCAGCCAGACCTTCGGAGATAACCCTGTCGGTGGATTCCCCAAGTTTATTGTTGATGGTCAGATTACCCAGGAGGCGCTTATGCTGGAAATCATAAGTCAGCGAGAGGTTTCCAAACGGCGATGGGATGTTGTTAACATTCACCGTTTCATTATCGGCAATGATATCACCAATGATCTCCAGATTTATCCTGCCAGTGAGTCCATTCGTGCCTTCAAGGTCTCCCGAAAACTTGAAATTGGTCCATTGGTTTCCGTCCACATGCATTTCTCCGGAAGCGTTTACCAGTCTGGTATTCCCTGCCGCATCGATCCTGAATTCATTGTCTTTCATCACGACCTCTGTCTTAGATTGATTGTGGTTCATCTCTACATTGATGGAGTATTTATTTGGTTCCGAAAGGGTTCCCGAAGCTTTAAGTCCATCCTGATTGAAAGCGTCATTGCCCGAATTCAAGCTGACGTTAACGCCATTGGTAAAAAATCCCAATGTGAAAGGAGTATTGCTAAGTGTTACCAGGTTATTCATCAAAGAGTAGTTCAGGGTAATGCTTTGAATAGGAATTTTGGGGATCCGGACATCGATGGTACCAGGAAACCCCAATTTGTTGTTTGAAACCAGGATGCTGGAGGGTTTAAACTTAACTGCTCCCGATAAGGTGACCTCATTTTCCAATAAATTTATATCCCCCAAACCGTCACTGCTAAGGATGATGGTTCCTATCAAAAGTCTGTCTGTCCCTTCCATCATAGGCAATGCCGGAATATATCCGCAATAATTCTCCCCTGAAGATGGGGTGGCTATCAGTTTCCAGTGGCCACTGGCATTCTCATAATAAAAGTTTGTATTTCCCTCCAGGAAGATATCCGTTATTCCTTCCATGTTAATTTTTTCCAATAAGAAATTGCCCCCACTGAACCTGTCCTTTTGCCCGTATAATCCTGGTTTGATACTGAGCAAATTAAAAGGTACTGTAACCATATGGGTTTCAATATTTCCTGATTTAAAATAAAAACCACTGGAATTCAAGGCCCATTCACCGGTTTTGAGTATCCATTTTTCAAGGTTAATTTCAAGGTTTTTGTTTCCATAAACGGGATAGGCCTTTTCTTTGCCAATTTTCACCTGGCCCAGGTCAATTTTCAGGTCACCGGGTATAGCATTCTGCAGGTTTGTATGTAAAGTTGTCCTTATAAAAATATCCTTATCCTTTATCCAGGAATTGGCTTCCATTCCATCAGCATCGAAAGAATGAAGCTTATACCTGATATCAAGTCCGTTCTGATTGCAGACAGGTATTTCACTTTCGGCAACATTGCTGCCATCAGCACTGAATATCTGAATTTTTCCAGCCTTACCGGATCCATCGGCGAGATAAACAGAATCCTGCTCAAAAGATACGGCATTATCCATGAAACAATCTCCATGGAGTAATACAACTTTTGCAGAAATAATACCCGCATCCGGTGATCCCGATCCAGTCAATGTCAAGTTTCTGGAGATGGCAGCAAACTCCCCGTTAACAATTATTTCAAACTTGCCCGGCAGAGCAATGGGCAAATTAAGTGGTTTCATCAATGGCTTACCTGAGGATCCTGTATTTTCAGTGTCGGGTGTTATCATGACATCATAAAAAGGAAATGAATTACCAGGCTGAGCTACCCGGAAATGGTTGTTTGATGGCACTTCAACAACCCTGCCGCTGATCCTGGCATTTGAACCCTGCTTTATCAAAGTATCCACTTCCACAGTAAATCCCAACAATGTGGAAATATCCATGGTTTGTTCCATACCCAGGACAAAGTCCAGCGAACTATTCCCTGATGCAGGAACATTTATGTTGTTGCGTGTATGGCTCAAATATCCCGGTTTTGATGCTACAAAAACAAATCCATCCCCTATGGGCACATCTTCAAGTTTATAAAAACCATTTTTATTCGTTTTGGTTAACAGTGGTTTGCCACCAGACTGGTCCAGCCTCACAGATGCTCCCTTAACAGGTTGGTTGTCAAAACGCACATATCCTGAAACAAAGGAAGCTTTTTCGATATACACCGTTATGGCATTGTATTCTTTCGAGAACTGGGCATTATGCACTGGCTGGGAAAGGGGTTTGTAATATTTTCCTTCCGGGCTTTCCACTTCAATAACGAACTGGTCATTCGAGGGATTCCCTCCAAACTCAAAGCGTGCAATTCCCTGCGTGTTTGTTTGCTTATCCTCTGTTCTGTTCTTTATCCTCACAGTAGCGCCAGCTACCACAGGATGTCCGGAGGGATTGAAAAACATTCCCGGAGCAGGTTCCGGACCTTCCCTGACAATCACCTCCACCCGGTGTTGTTTCTTTTTCAGGACTATTGGATTGGGGTTTACTGTTTGCTCCCCTTTCTGAACCTGCATGCCCATTCCTTCCATGAAATAGTTTTCCCCACCATCGGCAATAAGGAACTGAAAACCCAGAGGAGAATGTAACTTAAACTGTGCCGGATTCCATTGGTTCGTCTGCATATTGATGAACATAGGGTTTGCCTGTGTGCTCTCCCCGTTTAAAAAATACACCTGTGCGCTAACCCCTTCGCCATCTTCATTCACAATGCTGCCTTTAACAATGCCTGGCAACTCCAGGACAAGATCCCGCATTTTGGCCTGCTGACCCAGTTTTAAGGTTGCCCCATTCAATACATCTTCTTTGTCTTCCTCATATCCCTCCATGGTTGCCTTAACAACCCGGGGCATTGGTTTCAGGTTTCCGTTGGCATCAACCGCAACATTCAGTTCATCAAAGGAATAATCTCCTTTGCTGTCGGTCAGCATTTCCTGTTCCAGGATTGGAAACAATACGGCAAGGTTATATAATTTAACTTCAGCGTCTTCCACTGGCTGAAGGTTTTTATCGCCCTTAACAACTTTCCCATAAACACGTGGCGGCCTTGACATGATGTCAAGCTTAACAGGATATTCATTGTATTCATAACCCTGGTCCCAAACCTGATTATCTCCAATGTACATGGTGTTATTGGCTGACAGTATCTCTTTAATTCCAGTGATTTTCAGGAAGCTTTCATAAAACACCGTTGAATTTGGATCCGACTGTGCAAACAGGTAGTAGCTTCCTGGAAAATTGCCTTTAGCCTTAACCAATCCCATGAAATTGCATCGCCCCTGACTGTCTGTGGTCCCAGCTGCAACCACCTTCTTAAACATAAATTCCGGTGCCGGCAGGTTCTGGTCCGGAAAGCATTCATTTTCCGGTTTTCCGGGAGGCTCTGGTAGGCTTTTATACAAGAAAACATTCATGCCGGAAAGATCACCACCCAGACCCTGTATGAACTTTTCCATCTCAGGAGAGGGAGCTGTGTAGTCAAGGGAAACATTTATTCCATAATCACGCGCATGCGTGATCAGGACTATATTTTCAAGGGCATCGTTCGGATCAACAATGAGGTCTTTCGACGGACTAAGAAAATATGGGCTTTCAACAATCACCCGTACAACCCTTGAAAGATTACCATTGTAGGTCCTGATTCCAACATCTCCATATCCAATCCTGATATTCAGGTCTTCAGCCACAACTCCAAGGGAATCGGGAAGCAGAAACACTGTTTCAAACCTTCCCTGATCGTCGGTCATGGTGGTTGAAAGCACCCTGCCGGGTTGCATAGATAAATATTCCTGGGGTATATTGCTTTGATTGATCTCTTCCTGCGATAGGATATGCTTTTGGCTGTTGCTATTTTCTTCAACAACATACTGGATCGTGAAGGTAATATTGGTATTCTTGAGAGGAATAGCCGCACCTATCATATTATGGAAAAGGTATTTTATTGTTCCGGATATTCTTGCAGGGGCAAACATCAATCCGGGAAAAACCGTGGGCTCAATCAGACTTACAGTTCCGCCTACCGGACTTATTCCCGGAAGGACGAATCCGGGGTCTTCATCACCAAAAGTGAAGGAACATACTTCGCTGGCGCCATTGTTCTTAAACCTTGTTCCGGTTTCTTCATCCCTGGCAATGACAACAAAAGCATAGCTCTGGCCCTGGTCAAGCATAGGCTGTCCGGGTCCATAGAAAAACGAATTGGCATTGACAACCTCCTCGAAAAATGCAGGTTCCGTTGCGCCTGCCATGGCCTCTGCAGGGTTCATATCAGGATCCGGCATCTCAACGATCTTCAGGATGTACTCGGACCATACCGGGGCCCCCGGTGACGGGGTCCAGGAAAACAAGATGCTCGGAATATCAGCATATTTGATGGTTACCCCGCATTGTGGGTTTATCACCACAGGAGGATCGAGGTTCCTGATCTCAAAGAACTGACTACAACCGGAAGGTTCCTGGGGTGTCAACTCTACACCATCAGGAGTGAAGGCCTGGAAGCAAACCCTGTATCTCCCCTCAGGCAATCCGTTTGCCATAACTTCTTTTCCCGGAATTCCTGAAAAAATAAGGTTTCCTGCCTCGAAATTGGATGACAGGTCCAATCCTGTTGCCATATAAGGCACATTTGCCTGCAGGTCTATATATTCACCTGGACTAAATCCCGGTTTGTTCCTAATGGTAATGCCATTATCTCCAATGATCTGCATGAACAATTTAACAGACTGACCGGCAGAAGAAAGCATGGTCACCATGGTTTTATCCGGTAATTCATCCAGTGTGAAAGGATAAGGAGGTGTAACCTGGGTAGCCAGAGTCACATTGACTGGTGGGGGAACAATGCTGAAATACGCACATCCTGATGGCTCGGGATTTGAAACCGGGCTGCCGAATGCACTCCAGGCCCTGAAACAAATGCTGTAGCTTCCTGCAGGAAGACCTTCTGTATAAGCCTCATTCTCAGTGATTCCTGAAAAACTAAGTTTGCCTGAACTAAAGACATCTTCAAGGTCGGAACCCGTCAGGTTCAATGGAATGGCGTTTTCCATCTCAAAATACTGTGTTTGAGTTCCCTCCGGGGTTTGAATCAGGATGCCATTATCACCTTCTATTTTCACGGTCAGGTAGGTATTGCCAAGATAATCCATGGCAAGCAGGGTAAGGACAATCTGGTCCGGCAGTTGGTTGAGGGGTTTTTCATAAGGAGGACTTATAACTGTTGTGATGGTCACCTGCGAATAGGCAGGTTTAAATGACATGATCAATGCCATGAGAACGAGGAAGATCCCTGTTCTGAACCATTCTCTACTATAATTTATACGCATATCCTATTTTTCCTATGGTTTCTGTATATGTGTCAGCTCCTGGTGCGAGGCCTTTGTTGCCATGAATCGAAAGTCTTAATGAGAACTGATGTTTCTTTTTTACTTTATATGATGCCCTGATGGACAACCTGTTCGTCAACAAAAATGCCTCTCCATCCATCCGTGTTTGTGTCAAGGCTTCTGTCAGGCTCACATTTAAAGAGTTCTTCAGGAAACCTTTGCTTATGTTGATCACGGGACCCCAGACAGAGGTATTGATGTCACCAACATCATATGTGCTTGAATTGAACCCTGCCATAATGTTCATGGTCCATGGGATGAAGGTAAGCACATAATTCGCGTTGATAACCATTGAATGATAATCTGTAAACTTTGATGTAAATGAATTCCTGTCATTGAGCTTCTGATAGTTCAGGCCAAGAATAATATTATGGATCCTGCTTGTTCCCATGATGGTGTATGTCTGGTTCACTCCGGCATTGTGGGTCGTTTGCCTAATTTCTGATTCTGCAAGGCTGTCGAGTTCGGCAACACCGGATTTCTGGCCCAGGCTGTAATTGGAATAATAGGCATTGATCTGATAGTTGCTTATGGGCATGGCCGTAATATTGAGAGAGCCAATGGTCCGGTTGGTCTGTAACGATTTCTTATCATCAAGGTTATCCCGTTGAAATCCAAGGCTCATGTTAAGGTTGATCTTATTCTTCCAAAACTTGACAGAAGGTTCTATGGTGATCTTCCTGACATCTGAAAGAAAATAATAAGCCCCCATGGATTGATAACCCGGAGAAAGCCGATTATAACGTATCCGTGTACCCCATTTCCTGCGCTTGTATTGAACTGCTGCATCAAAAGCAGAACTGGAATAAGTGTTGGACCTTTCCTTTACGAGAAAGTTAAATGTCTTTGTCCAGCCGTTGTTATGTTCATCAGCCTCTCCAAATCTGGTATCCGGCGTATATATACTTTGTGCCGCTTCCAACTCAAAATGCCAGTATTCAGCAAACTTTTGTTTTGTGACAATGGCAATGACAAGGTTTTCTGCAGGGGTAATATTTTGACTGACAGGCACACTATCCAATGAACCCGCATCATCTTTTGCTTTCAGCAGGACGAGGTCAATAAAATTATCTTTTGTACCATATCCGATCTTCATGCTGTAACCCATCCTGCGAAATGAGATACTTTGAAACTCCGGGAGGTCATTATCATCTTTATCTTCTTCCTTTACTGCTCTTTTAAACTTTCCATAGATGAAACCAAACCTTACCTTCCCGGGATTCAGCTCCACTCCCACGCCATTAAACCGGTGACCTGCCAGGGTGTATTTCGAATAGCTTATGGAATTGTAACCAAGGTATACCTGTGCCCATTTGTATTTAGGACTGATGCCGAACCTGTTTAAAGGTTGTCTGAAATTCCTTTGCTGCTCGGTAAAGAAGAAGTTCAACGGAATGTCGATGCCGTATATTGAAAGAGTGGGATCACCGGATATCATCCAGGAAAAAGGTTTACGGTTGGCTTCCCTTCCGCTGACATTATAAAAAACCGTTTCTGCCTTAATGGAACCCTTTATTTCAATGGCATCCTTTTGGCTGATATTTTCAAGATCCTGTGAAAAAGTCTTCCAGGGAGATATAAACAGGAACATCAAGCACAGAAAAAATGCGTATTTTTCTGTATTATATAAGAAAATGGCTATTGGTTTGTTTTTCACAAAAAATGCTTGTACTTGCCTTTGGGTTAAAGGGTTATTTTACCGTATACAATATACGAATAAAACTTAAAGAAATCCAATCCCTTATGAAATCCTTTTTTATACCTTTTTTATAGTATAATGAGGAGGATTATGGCATTGTTACTTCCTTTGGATATTCCTTGTAATAGCAGGCTATGGCAACCTCACCCGCAGGCCATTCTTGAGTTTGATATCATTGCGGTTGGTTCCGCCAATGGGAACGCTTCTGTGCAAAAAATCCACTGAAGAAATAAAGGATAGCCGTCGTGTAATTATGATTTCAAGCTCAAAAACCAGCTTGTTCCTGAAATTACTCCATTTATCCATAACGGGCTGGAAATAATTTACCAGGGACATCCGCATCATTTCATTTGGCTTGTAATTCAGTGTAAGATATGTAGTTACCCTGACCAGGTTGAATATCGTATCACGGGTTTCAAGCTCATAATCTTCGGTTTCCCACATGGCACCAAGTCCGTAATAAAGATCCAATTTCCTTGAACTTCTCTCTTTACCAGGAAAAACAATTTTTGAAACATCAATTCGCGCACCGGTTCCTGCAAGGTGCCGGTGATTTAACAATATGAATTGATCGTATTGTGACTGCAGGAAGACCTCCCAATAAAGCCATTTATTGATGTCCCTGATGGTCCGTAAATGAATGAAAGCATTATCGTCGATCTTTTCATCATTGGCAGACTCAAACTCGTAGTTAATGACAGCAAAATAATCCTGCTTTTTACCATTAAAATCGACCCTCAGTCCTCCTTCGGCCGACAATTCTTCGGTGTTTCCGCTGCTGTAAGAAAACAGTCCATCGAGGCCAAACATCCAGCCATCTTTCTTGTAGTCTTTTCTGTAAATTTCCGTGTTAAT
>JAGYLD010000199.1 GCA_018401355.1 Bacteroidales bacterium | reverse complement strand
CCACTTCCATCTTTTCTCCACCTCCCACAGCATATTCCGCCCGAAAAACATACGTTCCTTCCGGTGCCGGTTGTCCGTTGTGCTGCCCGTCCCAGCCTTCGGTGATGCTTTTGCTTTCAAAGACCAGGCCGCCCCAGCGGTTGTAGATGAACAATTCTGTTCCGCCAAGCCGGGATTTCTGTGTCACTCCAATATTTACAATTTGTCCTTTGCCGGTATTGCCTGGAACAGCTATTAATTATAAGCCGGCAAAAATGAGTACTCTTTTCCGTACTCCATCATCTGTCCGGTATAGTCATCAGGGTATTCGACCCTGATGTCGGTGATCTCACCGTTTTCATAGACCGGGACGAGGTCGGGGTTGATGAACCCACCGTATGGGGCCAGGTTTAATTTGGCATAACGTTCCTTGATCTCTTTGTGTAATTCAGGATCTACCTTTACTGCGTAGGTCTCCACAAGGTTTTTCCCTGCTTCATAATCACCTTCGGACTTGATGCGCTGCACTTCGGCCAACAACTCACCGAAAAGGCCGCGGAGCTTATCATAATCGTTGATCCTGACATAGGTTTTGCCATCGTTCCTGAACATTTCAATCACATTCTCTTCCATCCCTTTTTCATAACACCATTTGGAGATAAGCTGCCTGTTTCTCATGTGGGCTTGCTCAATGTCTTTGCCAAGCTCGATCCTGGTAAGCTGCGTCATGAGCCCGTTACGGATATATCCGTCATATTCAGCCATGGCGGCTTCTTTTTCAGGGATCAGTCCAAGTTCAATAAGTTTGGGATCCATAAGGTAATACAGTGCGAAAAGGTCAGCACGGGATTCTTCCAGTGCAGAGGAATAGTTCTTCAGCGCCTCCGGACTTGTTCCTGGCAATAACTGGCCTGAACCATGCCCCAGGCATTCATGCATATCGGTATGGAGGTTGTCGGCAATGCTGCCGTATTTCCTTTGCCTGTCAATCTCTTCCTGGCTGGCAGCAAATTCTTCCAGGAAACCGCTTTCCAGTGAAACCTGATCGTAAGCATAGGTGATGTTATCCATGGTCACCGACTTCGAACCGTGCTCCTTGCGGATCCAGTCTGCATTCGGCAGGTTGATGCCAATGGGTGTGGTGGGGTAGCAATCGCCTCCAAGCTGGGCAACGGTGATCACCTTGGCTGTGACGCCCTTTACCTTTTCTTTTTTGAATCTTGGGTCGATGGGACTGTTATCTTCAAACCACTGCGCATTCTCGCTGATGATCTCTGTCCTCTTGGTGGCTTCATTGTTCCTGAAATCGACCACCGATTCCCAGGTTGCTTTCATGCCCAGCGGGTCGCCATACACTTCAATGAATCCGTTTACGTAATCTACAAAAGCGTTATCATCATCAAGCCACATCACATTGTACTCGTCCCACGTTTCCAGATCACCGGTTTTGTAATATTCGATGAGCTTA
>JAGYLD010000198.1 GCA_018401355.1 Bacteroidales bacterium | reverse complement strand
GGTAAAATCTCCGCTTCCATCCTGCTTAACCGTAATGACCTGTGAAAAACACATGCCACTAACAATCAACAATATAAATACAAACCCTATTCTCATAATCACTATATTTACTAACTATTATATTACGTTGCAGGTTGCAGGACGCAAGTTACAAGTTACCAGTCACCAGTCACCAGTCACCAATCACCAATCCCTAATCCCTAACCCCTAACCACCACCATCTTAACCTGCCCATTGCCGCAGCCTGTTTCCAAACATATTAAATAAATCCCGTTGCTTAGCATGTTGCCTTGTGCATCTTTTCCATTATAAACAATATTATGAATCCCTGCATCCATATTTCCTTCCTGTATGATGTTAATCGGACGACCAAACATATCGTATATGATAAGTTTAACCCTGGTTGCCTCAGGCAGATCGTACCCTATCATACATTGGCCTGAATTTGGATTGGGTGAACAAATTAACTTCAAATCGGGTTGATTATCTTTACATTCTTTTGCTTCGTTCTCTTTAAAAGAAACCAGATAATAATCCTTGTTTTCTCTTGTGTGTATGGTCCGTTTTTCATGTTGGAATACATTCTTTTCCTTTACCCGGTAGGTGCGAATGGGCGGTGACCATGTTTTATTGCTGCCGTAATATGATTGAAAATATATTTCTCCGCTGATGCCTTGCATATATGCAGGAACCATTACCAGGGTATCCTCAACAAAAACGCTGGTAGCACCAATGCAGGTATCATTTACAAAAGCACCCAGTTCAAGCGGGTTACCCGTGGTATCCAACTCTACAAAAATAGGGGTATATGATGATTGTTCCTCGAAAGAATAATACTCCGTTGATAAACGTTCCTCAGAAAAGCCAGGTTCCATTCCATGTATTTGCCAGTGAAAGTTATTGATTTGCTGATTGGTCTTTAAGACAAACATATCTCCATAGTTTATCCTGTCTTTTCCTTTATAACAAGCACAGACCCAATTAGACTCCGGAGGCTGGCCTTCGTCCCAGAATTTTGCACAGCTTATATACTGCCCCTGTATAAGATACAAATGCCCGAGGTCTTCTTCTGAAAAGGCATCAAAAAGCCACTGTTCTTCATAATGGTAATACCCGACCCAGTTTTGAGCCTCACCACCTGAGTTGTCCTGAACATAAATAGTAGGCAGGTCATTGGATCCGATCGATGAAAATACAGACCCATGCAAATACAACCATTTGTCATCCGGTGGGTTATCATAATCCAGTTTTAGCTTATAGCCAAAGGTGCTTTGAATATTGTACAAACCTTCAGATGGATCCCAGATAATACCATTCCATGTATTTTTTACTTCTATATGTTGACCTAATGGCAGGTTTTCTAATTGACTTGAATATGATTTATAACCAGAAGGCTCAATATTACCCCCTCCCAGCACCTCATTCACTACCACAGGATCATTGTCATTTCTTTCCATCCTGGGGAAAGACAACCA
>JAGYLD010000197.1 GCA_018401355.1 Bacteroidales bacterium | reverse complement strand
GTATATATCATCAATTAACAGGATTTTCTTTCCTTGTACATTATCTGTGATGGTAAAAGCATCCTTCAGGTTTTCCCTTTTCCCAATGGCGGATTCGAAAATCTTCTGGGCTTCGGTTGTTCGTGTTTTAACAATACCATGGGATAGTTGAAATTTCAAAACACGTGCGATCTTTTCCGCAAAATTCTTCACCAGTTCGCCGGAAACAGTCGGGGGCACATACATGACCAGGTCGAAATGCATGTCTTTAAAATGCTTCCTGAAGGCTTTCAGGGTAAGTCGAAGCAGGTAATCCGGAAAGTCACCGCCACCTTCGTATTTGCTTCGGTGCAACATAGAACCAACGTTGGTAACCCCATACCAGGAAGCGGCAACCCCATTGATCAGTATTCCGGACTTAGACTCTAAACAAAGAACAGGGAAATAATCTTCCCTGAAGGCCGCAATCCTTTGTAACTCTGCCTCTGATGCTTTGATTACATATTTTTTACCATTGTCAATATCACATTTCCCGCATGGTTGTCCATCAATATCACCTAAATAGTTTTGCAGGAATTGCATCCTGCAGGAAGAAGAATCAATGTACACTTTCATTTGCTCAAAATCTCCGAGTTTGGCAACCCTCAATTCTTCAAATCCTTTGGTATTTAATTCCGGGGCATTGAATTTTAATTCATAGACAGGACTTCGCCCGCTGTTGGTTTTTATTACGATGCCCTGGTCGATGAGATCGGCCAATATGACATTTACGGAAGTCTGTTTCAGGTTGATTTGCTTAATAATACCATGAAGTCCCAATGCGTTCTCCCGGAGAATATCGATCATATGCTGATAATAATGAACTGCGGGTCTGTTGTTATTGATGAACGATAGTGGTAAGCCATCATCTTCCGGGGAATAGCACAACACAACCTCGGTATCCTGCCCGTCCCTGCCCGACCTGCCTATCTCCTGATAATAATGCAGCGGGGAAGCCGGTACCTGGGTATGTATGACAAAATGGATGTTGGGCTTGTCCATTCCCATACCCAAAGCATTGGTTGATACGATGCATTTATATTTATCGTTTAGAAAATCCAATTCTATTTGCTTTCTGGTTGCATCATCTAAGCCCGCGTTATAATTTGTTGCAGCTATATCGTTAAATACCAACCACTTGGAAAATATTTCCGTTTCTGCCTGAGTACCGCAATAAATAATACCTGTACCTTTAAAAGCCCTGACCATCCTGAGGACACCTGTAAGTTTATCTTCCTGGGTTTCACAAAAGAGAACTTTCAATAAAAAATTCTTCCGGCTAAGATTTCCCCTCAAAACGGTTAATCTCGAGTTATCAAACTGTTTCTCAATGTCTTTCTGAACTCTCATAGTGGCTGTTGCGGTACAGGCTAATACAGGGAAGTCACGTTGTAATTGTTTTACCACATTAACGATCCTGCGGTACGAAGGGCGAAAATCATGGCCCCAGGTGGAAATACAGTGTGCTTCATCCACTACGACCATACCAAGCCT
>JAGYLD010000196.1 GCA_018401355.1 Bacteroidales bacterium | reverse complement strand
ATCAGCGGGCCGCAGAAATGCTGGCCGGCCATGCCGATATGCTGGGATTTGATGCCATTTCCATCGGAGGGGTTTTAAGCTGGCTGATGGAATGCCTTTACAAGGGTTTACTCAGCAAAGAAGAACTTGCAGTCAGTGAAATTCCCATTTTTGATCACAAAAACTTCGACCCGGTAAGGGATTCTGAAAAAAATGCAGCAATTGCCGGTGAATTAATGCATGCAATCATCCAACAAAAAGGCAGGATTAACCTTACCGAAGGTGCACGAAAGTTTGGACGGGTTCTGTCAAGAGAAAAAAAGATTAATTTGCTTGATTATTTTGTTTTCAATTCATTTGGGCGCAAGGGATGGATGGTTCCAAACCAATACTGGACTCCTGGGGTTCTCTCTCCAATGGCGATTATGGGCAAGTATTACATGTATTACGGAAATGAATTTCTGCCTCCACGTGAGCTTGGACAAATTAATGCTGACCGCATGAAAAAGGAACTTGTCATTGACAACCTGGGATTTTGCAGATTTCACAGAGGTTGGGCAGAAGAAATGCTGCCTGATATTGTTGAGAAACTCTTTGGAAAGAAGGATCAGTTCCTTTATAATATTGAAATTACTGCCAGCCGGATCAATTCAAGAAACTCTTCAGTTTTCTGGGAATCCAAACGTAACTTTGATTTCATATACACATTCATACGAAGGCAGAAAGAGGTTACTGGAGCAAACAGCAAAGAAATCAATCACTGGATAAAGTATTTTGAAAAAGACCCGAAGCTTGCCGCAATGGATTTCTGGTATGAAATTCATAAAGGTGTGCAGGAAGAGCTAAGGGAGTTTTAAAGGTCTCCCTGCCAGTTGTTAGCTGATAGAAACCAATTGTATAATCACTGTGTTGTTTAACATCCAATCTTAGCAACAATACCTTAACTTTGGGAAACAATCCAAATTAAAGAATGCCATGAAAAAAGAATACAACGAAGGAAGAAGAAAATTCTTCAAACTCGCCGCCCTGGGAAGCCTGGGTGCTGGCATATTCTCCCCTTTGATCCTGAGACCATCTTCATACGGCAACATCGACGATGAGGATGAAAAAACCAAAACCAACATTGCGGATGCTTTGAAACATCCCCGCAACAATAACTCCATGCCGGGGAAATACCCAGGCAAGGTAGTTCAGATTAATGACCCTGCAAGCGTGGTGGATGACCAACCCCAGGAGGAAGAAGCTTACAGGATGCTAAAGGATGGCATGCTGGCCCTGACAGGTGAAGAAAGCCTTGAAAATGCCTGGAGACAGTTTGTGAACACGGATGAAGTCATTGGGCTAAAGGTAAATCCGGTTGCAGGAAAACTTCTTTCAACCAGCCATGCCGTGACAAAATCTATTGTAAAACAACTCCGGGAAGCAGGTATTCCAAAAGATAACATTGTGATCTGGGACAGGCGCCTGATGCAGCTTCATGAAACCGGCTATACCGAAGAAAATTATCCCGGAATAAAGATCATGGGAACGGAACAGCAGGATGCCGATGGAGGATTTTACGATAAAGACGGAGTTCTTTACGGTGAGAAAATGATCGATAAAGACTGGTATTACTGGGCCGACTGCGAAGAGGAATACGATGCCTATACCCTGCCGTACATGGTCAACAGCGGCAAGTATTCCTATTTCTCGAAGATATGCACACAGGAAGTCGACAAGATCATCAACGTCCCCATCCTGAAAAACGCCGGGCCAACAGTCACCCTT
>JAGYLD010000195.1 GCA_018401355.1 Bacteroidales bacterium | reverse complement strand
CAATTAATTGCCGAGGCAAATCTATACGTGGGTAAGGCAAACTATTTCAGAGGAAATTATGCCGAATCAATAAGTCATTATCTTGAGGCATCTGATTATTTTAAAAAAGTGAATAACCTTCCAAAAATCCTGTTATTGGACGAGCTGCTTGTATTTGCCTATTATTATTCAGGTAATTATGATGTTACCCTGGCGCATATGGAGGAGATTAAAACGCACTTAAAGTATGTGCCCGACTCCTCCTATCTGGCTCATTTTGTAATTGGAATGGGCTATTTTTACAGATATTTGGCTTGTTATGATGAAGCAATTTCCTTTTTTTTACAATACAACGAAATCAACAAAAAACATCCTGTGCCTTTGGCTGGATTGGCACTGAGTAATCGTCATCTTGGGTATTGCTACGAACAAACCGGGAAGCTGAAAAAGGCCATCAACTATTATCAGGAAGATATAAGAATAAGTGATGATCTTAAAATAAATACACGAAGTTATCTGCATCTTGGCGAAGTTTACGAAAAAATGGACAGCCTGAAAAAGGCTTTATATTATTACAACTATTCTATCCCTTTTTATGAAAAACATGGAAATATTCATTATAAATCTCTTGCTTTTTTGGGGTTGGGCAGAATTTATTTGCGCATGGGTGAATATGATAAATCCCGTAGAGAATTGCTGAATGCCTTGTCGGCAGCAGAATGGGTTTACAACAATAAATTGCTTTATAAAACACTGGATACTGAAATCAAAAGTTTTTACACCTCACTGCAAATTGTTGAAAAGTATAAGGAAGAAGTTTCCCTACGAATAATTGCGGATATCCATTTCGAACTATACAAACTGTTTTCTAAACAATTGCTTTACCCTGATGCATTGGATGAATACATAAAATACCACCAAACCCTTGATAAGCTTAATAACTTTAAGCAAGTAGCTACAATCGAAGAAATCAAAGACCGCTATGAGTCAGAAAAGAAGGAGCAACAAATAAATTTGCTTTCGCAGGAAAAAGCAATGAGTCAGTTGAAATTAAGACAATCCGGGATTATCGTTTTCGCACTGGCTGGTCTTTTTTTGCTTGCATTGATAGTGGCCGTTTTACTTATACGGATGATCAGAATAAGGGCGGAGCAAAAATCGGTCGTGCTTAAGCAGAAATTACTCCGTTCGCAAATGAATCCACATTTCCTTTACAACTCCCTGGCCAGCATTCAGAAATTCATTGTCACGGAAGACTCCCAGACAGCAAGCGTTTATTTATCCCGTTTTTCCAATCTGGTTAGGAATATTCTGGATAGTTCGGTTGAAGAGTTTGTGAGTTTGGAACAGGAGGTGAATACCATCAAATATTATCTGGAACTACAGAAAGTCCGGTATATCGAAAAAATGGATTACGCCATAGAGGTGGATGAGCAGTTGGATATCGAAAACATCCAGGTTCCACCCATGCTTGCCCAACCCTTTATCGAAAACGCAATCGAACATGGCATAAAGCACAAGCAGACCAAGGGACTGGTTACAATAAGAATTAGCGGAAATAATAACAGAGTGATTTTAGAAGTTGAGGATGACGGGGTAGGCCGGGAGAAAGCTCAGGAATTCCTGACTCAGAAAAATATAAAGCACAGATCACTGGCAACTTCCATCACACAGGAACGCATCAAAATCCTCAACAAAAAGTCAAGGCAAAAGATCAGCCTGGAAATTGAAGATCTGAAAGATGCAACCAACCGGGGCATAGGCACAAAAGTCAGGTTTGAGATTGCGGTAGGGTAGAATGCTTTTTGGTTCAACTACCCTTTTCGTGGATGT
>JAGYLD010000194.1 GCA_018401355.1 Bacteroidales bacterium | reverse complement strand
CCTTTAGGTTTTCTTTTTGAATATTTTATCCTAGCGTGAGTTTATCACGAATTTCAATTTAAACATTTTTTTCAAGAGTTGAACGGGCTGAATATCAGTCAGATGTATTGGTGTTTTTTGGTAAATTTTACGTATACACGAACTAATGTTGATAACTAATATTGTAATAGATTAATATGTAGCGTATAATTGCATGTATATATCATAAGTATATACCAATTATGGCTACAATTCAAAGCAAGACAACAAAGGGTTACAAATACTGGTATATTGTAGAATCCAGAAGAGTCAATGGCAAGCCAAGGCCGATTGTCCTGGCTTATCTTGGCAAGGCAGAGGATCTGCTGAAACGCTTACAGGGGAATCTCTCATTTAAGCTGAAATCTTATTCTCATGGCGGGGTCAGCGCCTTAATTGATGTTGCCGCCAGGCTTGATATTGTTGGCATTTTGAATAGATATGTGAAATCTTCCCGTGATTATGTGGCAGAAAAGCCGGTAAGAAATAATTTGACTACAGGTATCACCTTTGTTTTGGGAGCCATCGGGCGTGTATGCATGCCCACCAGTAAAATGGGATGGTTGAACTGGGCGAGGACCACATCCGTAGAATATCTTCTGCGCTGTAATTTAAGTAAAGTGGATAGTCAGCATTTTTGGGATTTAATGGACAGCTTTCCGGAAGATGCCATATCCTCTGCCGAACAGGAGATATTGACACGTTTGCTTGAGGTCTACAAGATCAAAACAGATACCTTGTTTTATGACACGACCAATTTTTTCACCTATATCGACACCACGAATGATCACTGTGATATTGCCCGGCGAGGCAAAAACAAGCAAAAAAGAAATGATCTGCGACAGGTCGGCCTTGCCATGGTTGTAAGCAAAGAAGATTATATCCCTTTGTTCCATCACAGCTACCAGGGAAACCTGCAAGACGGTACCGTTTTCAGGGAGGTCATCGTAAAAATTAAAGACCGGTTGCAGTCATTAGGGTTGAACCAGGATACTCATACATTAGTTTTTGATCGGGGAAACAACTCAAAGAAGAATCTTGATATTGTAAAAACTTTGGGGTTCTATTATGTGGGTGCCTTAACACCATATCATCATAAAGAGATCATTGACAGAGCAACGCAAGAGATGTCCTCGATAAGCGTAAACAATGAATCATTAGCTGTATACCGTGAAAAAAGTACGATATGGGAAGATGAAAAAACGATCCTGGTATTTATATCGGACCGGTTAAAAGCAGGCCAGATCCGGGGTGTTTATCAAAGCCTTGCTAAAAAGGAAAAGAGTTTAAAAGAGCTCCAACAGGAACTTGTAAATCCAACAGGGAAAAAACGGAACCGGGAGGCGTTAGAAAAAAAGATCACAACCATCGTATCAGGTCAATACCTGAAAGATATATTAAAATGGAAACTGATTGAGACAGGAGATGGTAAATACTATCTGGACTACCAGATTGATCAGGAGCAACTTCTTTTTGTTGAAGAAAAACTTGGCTTCAGAATTATCATGACCAACAGGCATGAATGGACCAGCCAGGAGATCATCACAGCTTATTATGGGCAATCCAAAATTGAACATGCTTTCAGGAATATGAAGAATCCATATCATTTAGCCCTGAAGCCACAGTATCATTGGACTGACCAGAAGATAAAGGTCCACTATTTTATTTGTGTCATTGGATATATGCTAACAAGTATTATCTGGAGAGAAGCCAGAGTCAAGGCCGGATATACCGGAAGCCTGGATAATTTATTAGACATACTCAATAATATCAGGCTTGGAACAATGTTGGAAGAATCGAAAAAAACCGGTAAACCAAAAGCCACCTATATGCTTGAGGAGATGACAGAAGCTGAGAAAAAGATTATGATAGCATTAGGTATAGAAAATGACCACAATGAACGACCCAAAATCAAAGATGTTGGTGTATACAAATAAATAATACCTATCTTCATGACGGCCTGGTGGTTACATCGTTTTTTACACCGCCTCGTGATAAACTCACGCTAGTATCCGTTGCCATTCACTTAAGTGGTCCGCTGACCTATAAAGTAGAAACCGAAAAAAGGAATGTATTGCTGCCAGGCGGGCATTTCTTGTTTGCACGCTGCATTTTCTTTCTGTTTCA
>JAGYLD010000193.1 GCA_018401355.1 Bacteroidales bacterium | reverse complement strand
CAATACCGGGAATCTTACTCGATATCAATGGCCTGATACGCAATGATGCCGCTCCTGATATTGGTTGTACAGAGTTTTTTGTTGATTTTGGGGTCACTGATTTGATCAATCCCAACCTGGATTGCTTCCAAACAGAATTGGAGGATGTAACGGTGCTATTGCGGCAGTTTGGAGACATTCCGTTCATCGATCTGAAACTGGCTTATCAGGTAAATGGAGGAGTGATTGTTTATGATACCATCCCGGGTGCAATTTACAATGACATCGAATTCACATTTGATGCCAGCGTGGATATATCCGATGAAGGTGATTACACATTTAAGGTTTGGCTTATCAATACCAGAGATGATAACTTAAACAACGACACTTTAGTTGTTACCAGATATTCAAAACCTTCTCCGCAATTGACAAGTAGCTGGGATAATTTATGCACCTGGAAAGAAGTTCGCTTTACTGGTACCGCAACAGTAACCGAACCATATTATATTTCCTCCTACACCTGGGAGTTTGGTGATGGCACCTATTCAGAAAACCAAAACCATACACATATTTATGAAAACCCAGGCACTTACGAAGTATCATACAAAGCATACAGCAATGCCGGCTGCTATACCGAGCAAAAACATCAGGTTTATATCGAGCCAAACTACCAAATGCTAAATATGGCACTTAGTATCGAGAATGAAGTATGTTATGGAGATGGTGATGCTTCTGTTACTATTGAAGCTACAGGAGGGCAAGTGCCTTATCAATATTATATGAATGAGGAGGTTACATCGGCTCAAATTTATAATCTAAGCTCTGGCGAATACATTTTTAAAGTAGTAGATAATCAACAATGCACTGCAACAATAGACACTATCATAATATCATCAATTTATCTAAACCCACAGATTATAGCAATACCCGACAGTGGCTTTTCTCCACTGGATGTGCATTTTTCATTTGTCGCAAACAATCCTGATTCATGGGTTTGGGATTATGGCGATGGCGTTTTAGACACCATCAGGCAGCCAATCCACACCTATACAGACTATGGCTATCAATATGCAGTGTTGACGCTAAATTCAGGTGAACCACATTTTTGTGTTGAAACAGATACAGCAATAATATTTGTCGATGTAAAAGTAGAAATAGAAGCCAACAATGTTTTCACTCCGAACAATGATGGTTACAACGATTACTTTGAGGTTACTACCGGAGGGATCGGTGAATTAGAGGTAGTTATTTTTGATCGGCAAAACACATTGATCTATACGATTGAAGAAGTTGGAGAGAAGTGGGATGGTAAAAACAGTTCCGGTAATGAAGCTCCTGAAGCTGAATACTATTATTACATAAAAGCCAAAGCTTTTAACGGAAATATCCACGAAAAGCAAGGCGTTGTTTTGCTTATAAGGGGTGACAGCAAAGTATTCCCCAACCCAGTGAAATCAGGCTTATACCTTAAGGCAGATGGTTTCTCGGATGAAAGCATTGAGATAAACATATTTAGCATGGAGGGCACAAAAATGCTTAACAAGATTGTCCCCAATGATGACGTAATTCGATTCGATATTGGTCACTTACCGGGTGGACTATACATCATCCAGCTAAAAGATAGCAAATGGGCCAAATCAATACGGTTTGTAAAATATTGATTTTCATAATCAAAAACTAAACTATTGACAATCAGAAATAAAAACAGTATTATGAAAAAATATATCTTTTTAATTATTCTTACCAGCTCCATAATCTTCCCCTGGCAGCAAAGTAATGCCCAGGATAAGTTCATTGAAAAAGGTGATGCGTCTGCTAAAATGCTTCAATACAAATCTGCATTGGATGATTACCTTAAAGCGTGGAACAAAATGGAAAATAATTCATACAAAAAGCAGCAATTGGCCATCAAAATAGCTGATTGTTACTTTGAAACCAGAAACCATGTGGAAGCTGTGGTTTGGTACAAAATGGTTGCTGACGCAAAAATCGCTGATAAACAACCAGAGTTATGGAATCGTTTGGGGTTATCCATGCTGAGAACAAATCAGCACAATGATGCTGCAACATGGTTCCAGAAAAAACTTGAAAAGGATCCTGATGATGCCATTGCCTCAATGGGTTTGGAAATTATTGCATTTCAGAATCAAACACATGAAGAACACCCCTATCATGTGATTAATCTTGAGTCAATCAATAGTATTTCAAACGATTTTGGGGCTAATTATAGTCAAGTCGATCATAAGGAGATAATTTTCTCTTCTAATCGTAAGGGTAGTGTTGGAAAACAAATGGAAGAGTGGACAGGAGGCTCCTTTTCTGATTTATAC
>JAGYLD010000192.1 GCA_018401355.1 Bacteroidales bacterium | reverse complement strand
ATGAGCAGCAGAAATACATCGGAATCATAGAGAAAAGCGGTGAACGAATGTTAAAAATCATCAATGACATTATTGATATTTCAAAAATAGAAGCCGGTTTGATGGAAGTCGATATGAAGAAAACAAATATTAACGAGCAAATAGAATACACTTACACTTTCTTTAAGCCTGAAGCGGAAACAAAAGGGATAAAGCTCTCTTTTAAAAATCCCTTGCCTGCAAAGGAAGCAAGCATCAATACCGACGATGAAAAATTATATGCTATCCTTACTAACCTGGTAAAAAACGCCCTGAAATACACCGAAAAAGGTTCAATTGAATTGGGTTATAGCCTGAAAACCGGCAATGAACCAGATAAACTGGAGTTTTATGTCAAAGACACAGGAATCGGAATTCCAATAAACCGGCAGGAAAAGATATTTGAGCGATTTATACAGGTCGATATTGCTAATAAAATGGTCCATCATGGAGCGGGCCTGGGTTTAGCTATCAGCAAAGCATATGTGGAAATGCTTGGCGGAAAAATCTGGGTTGAAAGCAATCCCGATGAAAAATCGGCAGGCAAGTGTTCAACATTTTATTTCACCTTGCCTTATAATACTAAACCAACAACAGAAAACAATGACCTCCAACTTGAGCTTTCAGAAAAAAACAATGATGTCAGAAAATTAAATATTCTGATTGCTGAAGATGATGAAATCTCGGAAATGTTACTGAATGAAACAATCAAAACCTATGGCAAAGAAATTTTAAAAGCAAGAACTGGTGCTGAAGCCATTCAAATATGCCGTGCCAATCCTGACATTGACCTGGTTTTGATGGATGTTCGCATGCCCGAAATAGATGGATACACAGCCACAAAGCAAATCCGGGAATTCAACAAAGAGGTTATCATTATTGCACAAACAGCATATGGCCTGACGGGAGACAGGGAGAAAGCAATCGATGCCGGTTGTGACGATTTTATTGCAAAACCGATTAACAAAATGGAATTACAGGCGATGATACAAAAATATTTTTTAAAATGATTATAAAAATCATTGCTGAATTAACGACAGAAAATAAAACACATGGCTATAGTCGAGGTGGCTGACGGACTAAAGTCCGCCAGTGCACCTCGCAAAGAACCCCCGATGAATCGGGGTAAGCTCCCGGGAACCTCTCGATTCATACAGTTCTTCGTAATCGGACCTAAGGCGTAAATCCCAGCAACCAATGAGGAAACAGGTAAGCAAAATTTTTCGCAATTTATCTCAATCAAAGCCTTGCCAGCTCGTTTCCAGATCTCATATTACC
Organism: Bacteroidales bacterium; assembly: GCA_018401355.1. Classification (GTDB taxonomy): domain Bacteria; phylum Bacteroidota; class Bacteroidia; order Bacteroidales; family B18-G4; genus M55B132. The sequence goes on along the minus strand of JAGYLD010000192.1, from coordinate 1,022 downwards.
GCTTTCAAAAGGTGCTTTCATCTCAATTACAGCTTAGTCCATCTTTCAAAGAACCTTTTGTATCATTTACCCTTGATGTACCGGCGGGGCACTCTGCAGGGGTACAACAGGCGTTATACACCATGCGGCGGCCAGATTTGTCGATTAACCTAAAAAATATTAAATTAGTAGTGTGATAAACCTAAAAGGCTGTATGTTTTTTTACACGGACTCCCGTTACTTAACATAATGAGGAAAGTAAACACATAGAACAAGATATCTTAAAATGCTCATAGAATTTTAACCAATTAAAACAATGTCCTATGAAAGTAAAAATTTTACCGTTAATCCTGATGATTGGAATTATTTCTGGAGCCATGGGTCAAAAGACCATTGATTTAACCTTCACAGCTGTCGACAGCGCAGCTAACGTTCAATTAGACAGCATTAAGGTCATGAACCGCACTCAGGGGAGTGAAACCATGATATACTGGCCTGATACCATGCTATCCCTTGATATTACCCAGGGAGATCTGCTGCTTTATGTCGGATATGCCACTTTCTCTACGGTGGGCCTTTCTGAAGTAAATAATGCAATGTTATTGTTTGAAGTGAATCAAAACTATCCGAATCCAATGGTAGACCGGAGTATAATCTCCATGTACATCCCTGATGCAGGGAAGGTGCATGTGATGATAACAGACTTGCAGGGGAAGGTCGTTCTCCGCACTGAACGGCAACTTGATGAAGGACATCATTCCTTCAGGTTCAATCCCGGTGGTGGCAGCCTTTACTTCCTTACAGCCCATTGGAATGGAATAAGCCAGGGCATACAGATGATCTCAACTGGGCAGCAGGATGGCAAGAGCTGCCGGTTAGAATATATAGGAACTCAATCAGGAGAACCTGTTTTGAAAAACGCTTTGCAAGCCAATGATTTTGTCGTCCGGCAGTCAGGAATACCAGATACCCCGGAGGAAAGCACCACCTATACCTTCCAATTTGCCACCAACATTCCCTGCCCGGGAACACCCACGGTGGAA
>JAGYLD010000191.1 GCA_018401355.1 Bacteroidales bacterium | reverse complement strand
TTGCCGGATCATACCCTGCGGTTTATGGGTGGGACATCGGTCATATTGCCTTTGAGACAAACATCGACAGTATTCCATTTACAAAGATGATCCACCACATTAAAGAGGGATATGCAAGGGGAGGAGTTATTACGATCAGTTGGCATGAAATGCATGGAAAGGAAAATGCACCTGTCTGGAGTGATGACCCTGCTCCACGCAGGATGGTTCCGGGAGGCGATATGCATGAGGAATTCAGGGAACGGCTGAATGATGTAGCTGCATTTTTCAGGGCCTTGAAGGATGAAGATAACAAGCCCATTCCTGTAATCTGGCGACCCTTTCATGAACACAATGGAGACTGGTTCTGGTGGGGCAGGCACAATGCAACCGTGGAGGAATATATTGAATTATGGCAGTATACTTTCCATTACCTAAGGGATACCATGAATATCCATCAGTTGCTATATGCAACTTCGCCCGACCGGAGCCGTATGCAGACAGCAGACGATCCGGAGGAATTCCTATATGCCTATCCTGGCGATGAATATGTGGACATCATAGGTCTCGATAATTATTGGGATATCGGTGGATCGGCCAGGTATAACAAAGAGAGAACACGTGAGGAAGAAGATTCGCTGTTTGTCAGTAGTCTTCGAACCATAGTGAAAATCGCTGATGAGAAGGGGAAAATTGCGGCCCTTACTGAAACCGGAAATAACCTGGTTTCCGAGAGCAACTGGTTCACTGACAGGATATTGAAGCCTCTTAAGAACGACCCGGCAGCACGGAGGATCTCCTATTTCCTGGTATGGAGGAATGCGTGGACCACACATTTCTTTGCACCGCATCCCGGTCACGCGGCCTCACAGGATTTTATCAATTTCAAGAATGATGATTTGATTCTGTTTGAAGATGAACTGCCGGAAATGTATCAGTGAGATCTGAATTGCGAACGTCTACAAAATTAAAATTCATGTTATGAGGAGAATTTATTGTGTATTATATAAGCTGGTAACCAATCGGATCAGGATTTCGGATTATCGCTACATGTCATATTTGCTGGTTGCGCTTGTTTTGGGTGCCACCTTTTCATACAATTTGAACGGACAGGTATTTGCGGATTTTGAATCACCGGAAAAGACACCTGTGGTTTCCAACGGAAATGCTGCAGTAATCGATAATCCCTTTAAAGATGGAATCAATAATAGTGATAAATGTCTTACTTACGAAAAAGCTGCCGGCAACTGGCATTATGTCGATATGCAGTTTGAGGAGCCGGTGTCCTTTGGCACAAGCACCGTCATGACATTCAAAGTATATTCAACAACTGTCGGGAGGGTGTATTATAAGTTTTGGAATGGATCCGAGGTGGTGATAGAAAGCTGGGCGCATGATTACGGAAATATGCCGCCTGCCAATCAATGGGTGGAATTAACCATGGATGTGAGTGGAGGCCAGGGAAAGGAATTTACTAACCTTCAAATTTCTGTCGGCGTCGATAATGAAACTGCTGCAACAGCATATTTGGATGATTTTAAATTTTCGAATCCGCTTGCTGAGGAGGGAATACCGGTGCTGAATTTGTCAATTGCACCTGCTATCATTTATACCAACAGTCCGGTAACTTTTGATGCTTCTGCATCGTTCGACTGGAATGATCTTGCGCTTACCTATGATTGGGATTTTGGTGATGGTACAGTGCTGACCGGCAGCAGTATTGAGGAGCATACTTATACTGAATCCGGTTTTTATACTTCAACGCTCACATTGACGAATACAGATGGAAAATCAGTGTCCAAACGCACCAGCCATTTTGTGTTCAACCAGGATGACCTGTTCAGCAGGCTGGAATTCTGGGAGGGTGAAGCTGAAGCGAATAGTAAGATAGAGGCTGTTTTCCAGGTGAATAAAATTTATGGAAATCCATACAATCCCGATACAGTTGCAATAGATGCAATTATTACCAAACCTGATAACAGCAAAGATACAGTGCCTTGTTTCTATTATATCAGGAGTATGCCGGTCAACGGCAAGTGGGAAAATGATTCCACGTTCCAGTGCTGGATGGTCAGGTTCAACTCGGAACAGGCTGGAGCGCACCAGGTGAAACTTCAGATGGAGGATAAGAGCGGGAAGTTCACTTCAGAGGAGGTTGCCATCCAGGTGGAGCCATCTGGCAACAAGGGCATGGTTTATATGGATCCGGCACACAGGCAGTATTACCGTCATAGCACAGGAGAACCCTATCTTCCCATCGGAGAAAATGTGGCATGGAGCAACAAATCAGACAAGATCGCTGATTACCATGACCATCTTACAACGCTTGGCGAAAACAATGCAAATATGCTGCGTTACTGGACAGTTACTTTTGCATCGCAGTCGCTGGAGGCAAATAACGGTTATT
>JAGYLD010000190.1 GCA_018401355.1 Bacteroidales bacterium | reverse complement strand
TTGCCGGATGTGATTTACCGAACCTGCATCCTGAATTGTTTGGGAAATCAAAAGAAATGGGACTTAAAACCGGGATCAGGGATCTGAAAAAATAGCCATGTTCTGAACATAAATAATAGTAAAGCATGGAAACTGACCGTAAGCAGCACTATTAATAGTGCCAGCCCCAAAATGTTGATCACTGTATAGGGCCAGTTTTTTAACTGGTTACGTAAGATTGATTTGAGTTAATGGTTAAACATTGATGAGGAATTATTTTATAAATATAAGCATATTTAGGACGCAGAGTCTTTACACAGAGGTTTCTCAAAGAAAGCTTAGAGATTCCCAGAGAGAAATTTTTGCTCTGTAAAATCCAGTGATAGATTTGTGTATCTGTGCTTTATTTTTCTTGACTTCACCCGAGTTATTCTATAAATTTGAATATATTTTACATTTCTTTTTCCCTTGTTGCACATTGTCATGAAAATATTCGCATTATCCACCTTCCTGACAACTATCATTGTGGTCCAGATATCAGCTCAATCCTGCCTGCCATATGGAATCAAGTTCACAACTCAAGATCAAATTGACAATTTTTCTATAAATTATCCTGGATGCTCAGAGATTGAGGGTTCCGTAATAATTGAAGGAGCTGAAATTACAAACCTGGATGGCTTGAGCGTTGTAAATTCCATTGGAGTAGACCTGACAATTGGTCACGAGCATTTTGAATACGGACAAAATTATAACCTTACAAGCATTGAAGGTTTAAGCAATATTTCTTCTGTTGGGGGTTCTGTTAAAATCAGAAACTGCCCTGTTCTTGAATCCCTCAGCGGACTGGAAGGATTATCAAAGATTGAAGGGCACCTGGTTATTGGAGGGTATTCCGGAGGTATTCCTGCTCTTACTGATATTAGCGCCCTTTCAAATATTGATACAATTGTAGGATATTTATCCATTGCTGCTTGTCCAATACCCAACCTTAATGCCCTAAACGGTATTCTTTATATTGGAAGTATTTGGATCAGAAGCTTAAAATATGTTGACAACCTATTGTGCTTCAGCAATATAACATCATTAACCTATGATTTATTGATTGGTTATATGCCTTTGTTGAATGATTTATCAGGATTGGAAAATTTAACTTCTATTGGAGGAGACCTAATTATTCAGGGAGGATCAGGTATAATCAATCTTGATGAATTATCAAACATTACATCTGTAGGAGGTGATATTGAGATTGGATTCTCCTATTCCAAAAGAACCATCCTTAAAAACATATCTGGTCTTTCTGGAATTACTAATGTTAATGGTCATCTATCAATTTACTGTAATGATTCATTAACAAGCATTCATGGATTACAAAACATTACCTCCATCAGCAGTTATCTTCTTATTGAATATAATCCCAGTCTTGTAAGCCTGGATGGCTTAGAAAACCTTAACACTGTTGGTCAGGATGTTGAGATTTCAAAAAACCATGCTTTAGCAAGTTTATCGGCTCTTTCCAACCTTGAATCAATTGGAAGGGATATAATAATTAATGACAATAATTCACTTATGAATCTTATCGGATTATCTGGTTTAACGTTTATACCTAATTCATTAGAAATATCCTATAACAATAACCTCATAAATCTGGAAGGGATTAATAATATCACTGAACTGGGAGGCACCTTATATATTAACCAGAATGGTTCTCTGCAAACTTTGTCAGGCCCTGAAAACCTTCAAACTGCTAATACTGTAGCCATTGAGCACAATGATCAGCTATATGATCTTTCCGGACTGGAGTCAATTGAAGAAATAGAAAACACTTTATCAATAAGATTTAATAATAGTTTGCATAGTATTTCAGGAATCCATAACCTTCAATCACTTGGGGGAAGCATGGATATATATGACAATCCGGTACTAACCAGTTTAGAGGGATTTGACAACCTGACAATAATCAATAATGACTTAAGAATAATTAAAAATCCATCACTTTCTAATTTATCCGGCTTAGAGAATTTGTCTGAAGTTGGTGGACAATTGTGGATCGGAGAGAATACCCGTTTAGCCGATCTATCAGAATTCAACAACCTTACCACCATTGGTAGCAACCTTGTTATGTATGGGAGTGATTCGCTTACAAGTATAAATGGATTTCAAAATTTAAGGCATGTTTGTAACATTCGGATATACGGGAACAACAAGCTGATCGACCTGTCCGGACTTGAAAAAATAACAAGTTTAAATAACCTGATGATAGGACAATATAATGATAACCAAAACGGCAATCATTCATTGATCAGCCTTAATGGGCTTCAAAACTTAGAAATTGTAAGCAGCTATTTGTACCTATGCGATAATGATAGTCTTGAAAACTTAGCAGGTCTGAATAATTTATCAACCATTGGTGGCAATTTAACCATCGCATATAATGATAATCTTAGCAGTTTGGAAGGTTTA
>JAGYLD010000019.1 GCA_018401355.1 Bacteroidales bacterium | reverse complement strand
CACCGGATCGCCGGTAGTCATGGTGTCATCTTCAGTATTATAAATAAAAAAGGATGTTTTATGTGTGCTTAAGCGGTTAAATGCAACAAATTTGCCGGTTCCGGTAAGGTCAACAATATGATAGATGGGTTTGCCGGTTGGAATGCTGTATGCAGAATGTATATCCTCATTAAGATTGCCTCCTGTTTCAGAACCAGGAACACTGATGTTAGTTTGAGATTGTGAGGATAATGGAAAAAGCAGAAGTAAGGTGACCGTGAGGAGACTAAAAAATTTCCATGGGAAATGAATTATCTTTTTCCATTTCTTTGTTGTGTTGGTTTGGTTTGTTTTCATGGGGGTGAGGTCTAATAAATCAGGTACATTGCTGAATGCTAATTTAGCATTTTTTATCTCTATTTGCAATCAATTTGTCGATTGTTGCTTAATGATGAATGTGCGATTTCTCTTAATGGCGTTTATTTGTTTATTATATTTGATCTCAAAACGCTAATCCTAAAAACTTTATAAAATGAAAAAATTTGCAGTCGTACTTGCAGGATGCGGGGTATTTGACGGAGCAGAGATACACGAGGCAACCCTTACTCTGCTTTCCATTATGAAACACGGTGGCACCTACGAGGTGTTTGCACCGAATATTGAACAACATCACGTGATCAACCACCTTACCGGTGAAGAAATGGATGAGAAAAGGAATGTTTTGATCGAATCGGCCAGGATTGCACGGGGTAAGATCCATGACCTTTCAGTGTTCAAGGCTTCTGAATTTGATGCCATCATCTTTCCTGGTGGATTTGGTGCTGCCAAAAACCTTTCTTCTGTGGCATTCGATGGTCCAAATGCAACCGTTAATCCTGAAGTTGAAAGAGCAGTAAAAAATATGCTTGAAGCAAAAAAACCAATTGGAGCATTATGCATTTCCCCTGCATTTATAGCAAAAATAATAGGGGAGGTGGTAGTCACTGTTGGCCAGGATGAAGGAACCATAGAAGCCATTCAGAAAATGGGTGCATCACACGAAAAGACCAACCACGGTGAAGTGGTGGTTGATGAGGATCATAAAGTTTTTACCACCCCTTGTTACATGTTGGATGCCAATATCCTCCAAATAGCCGAAGGTGCAGATAACGTAGTAAAAGAGATGATGGAATCTATGTAGAATTTCTTTGATATCAAGGCATATGAGAATGTGAGCTGATATTAAAAAATTGTTATATTTGTTTCTCTGTCAATGTACAACACCTTAATACAATCATATTTATGAATTTTGAATTTACTGAGGAGCAACAAATGATCCGTCAGGCTGCACGGGATTATGCCGAACGTGAGCTTGTAAAAGACGTCCTGGAAAGGGACGAAAAGGCAGAAATCCCATGGAAGCACATAAAAGCACTGAAGGAACTTGGCTTCTTCGGGATGATGGTTGCCCCCGAATGGGGTGGAGGCGGAATGGATACACTCTCCTATGTATTGTCACTCGAAGAGTTCTCTAAACATGATTCTGCAACAGCCGTTATCCTTTCTGTCCATAATTCCCTTGTTAGCTGGGGAGTTGAAAAATATGGAACCCAGGAACAAAAGGAAAAGTACCTCCGGGTACTTGCCACAGGGGAAAAAATTGGCGCCTTTTTGCTTTCTGAACCGGAAGCTGGTTCAGATGCAACGCATCAAAGAACAACTGGTGAAGATAAGGGAGATCATTTTTTGATCAACGGGACAAAGAATTGGATCACCAATGCTGAATGTGCAGATATTTATATCGTTGTTGTCCAGACCCATCCTGAAAAAAAACATCATGGTATCAATGCCCTGATTGTTGACAAAAATACTCCGGGTATAAGCCTAGCACCTCATGAAGATAAGATGGGTATGCGAAGCTCCGATACACATTCGGTGATGTTCAGTGATGTTAAGGTGCCAAAGGAAAACCGGATCGGAGATGATGGCTTTGGCTTTAAGTTTGCCATGAAAGCCCTGGAAGGCGGCAGGATTGGTATTGCTGCTCAGGCACTCGGAATAGCAGCCGGGGCCATGGAAAGGGCTATCCAGTATTCAAAAGAAAGAAAAGCTTTTGGAAAGTTTATTCATGATCATCAGGCCATCGCTTTCAAGCTTGCCGATATGGGTGTGAAACTGGAAGCAGCCAGAAACCTGACATATAAAGCTGCATGGCTCAAAGATAATGGTTTGTCATATGGTACCATGAGTGCTATGGCCAAGCTTTTTGCTGCCGACAGTGCGATGGAGATCACCACCGAGGCAGTACAGGTCTACGGAGGCTATGGCTATGTGAAAGAATACCACGTCGAGCGCCTCATGAGGGAAGCAAAACTGACACAGATCTATGAAGGCACCTCAGAAATTCAAAAAATTGTAATTTCACGCGCACTTTTAAAGGATTAAACAAATTTATCTAACGCCTTAACCATAAAACCATATAACAATATAATCATATAACAATATAAACTTTAAACTATGAAAATACTCGTATGCATCAGTAATGTGCCGGACACTACAACAAAGATCCGTTTTACTGATAATGATACAAAATTTGATGCCGCAGGCGTGCAATGGATCATAAATCCATGGGACGAGCTTGCACTTACACGTGCACTCGAGTTGAAAGAAGGTTCAGGTGGGGCCATCGAGAAAATCTCTGTGATCAATGTTGGGAGCAAGGATACTGAACCCACATTGCGTAAGGCCCTGGCCATCGGAGCGGATGATGCCATCCGGATAGATGCTGAACCACAGGATGCATATTTTGTTGCATCACAACTTGCAGAATACCTGAAAGCCAATCCTTTTGATATTATGCTTTGTGGTATTGACTCCAGTGATTACAATGGATCCCTCGTAGGAGGGATGCTTTCGGAACTTCTTGACCTTCCTTCTGTTTCATCTGTATCAAAGATTAACATGGATGGTGAAAATATCATCCTGAACAGGGAAATCGATGGTGGTTCTGAAACACTGGAAACCACAGTTCCTTTCGTGGCCATTGTTCAGAAAGGCATTGCCCTGGAACCACGTATCCCGTCCATGAGGGGGATCATGATGGCCAGGAAGAAACCCCTGGAAGTAAAACCTGCCGTTGAAACGGAAGCCCTGACAGAGTTTGCAGGGTTCGAACTTCCTCCGCCTAAAGCCAAATGCAAAATGGTGGATGCCGAAAACGTAAATGAGCTGGTAGAATTACTCCACAATGAAGCAAAAGTTATTTAAGAATTAAATCCAGGAAAGATGTCATTACTAGTATATACAGAAAATTGGGACGGAAAATTTAAAAAGTTGAGCTTTGAGCTCATCACCTATGCCCGCAAGGTAGCCGATCAGCTTGGCACTGAGGTGTCAGTGGTTTCCATTGGCAACGTTGCCGATGACGAATTGTTGAAATTGGGTTCTTATGGTGCAGATAAAATATTAAAAGTAGAAGACGACAGATTGAATGTCCTTATCAACCGTGCATATTCATCCATCATCACACAAGTGGCTGATAATATTAACGCTGATATTGTTCTTTTTGCCCATAATTTTTCAGGAAAGGCCATTGCTCCCCGCGTTGCAGTGAAGCTGAAAGCCGGCGCTGTGACCGGTGTTACGAATGTTCCGTCAAGTTTGGACCCATTTACAGTAAAAAAGATGGTTTTTACCAATAAGGCATATGCAGATGTAATTGTAAAATCATCCAAAAAGGTTCTCACGTTGTTTCAGAACTCCCTGGGGGTGGAAGAAAATCCTAAACCGGCTGCCATTGAGGTTTTCACTCCAAAACTGGATGATGATGACTTTAAAACAAAAGTCACTGAAACCAAAAAGATTACAGGAAAAGTGCTTCTTACAGATGCTGAAGTTGTCGTGTCGGGTGGCCGTGGCATGAAAAACCCCGATAACTGGAAGCCGCTGGAAGAACTGGCAGAGGTGCTGGGTGCTGCAACAGCCTGCTCACGCCCCGTCTCCGATGAAGGCTGGAGGCCTCATGAAGAGCATGTAGGACAAACCGGAAAGATCATTGCACCAAACCTTTATTTTGCCCTTGGTATTTCTGGCGCTATTCAGCATCTTGGGGGTGTAAGTTCATCTAAACATATCGTAGCTGTCAATACCGACAAAGATGCTCCCATCTTTGAATCGGCTGACTATGGCATAGTCGGTGATGTGCATAAGGTACTTCCCGAACTCGTCAGCAAGATCAAAGAACTCAAAGCATCACAGGGATAATATTTGCATTCTTTTTTGTATTGCAGAATTATAAATTGAGCATAGCACTTATTCAATGAATCCCAGCACATAATCAGTGGATCCTAAGAATGTATTGTACTTTGGAAATCAATGGGCTATATTTGTACCTGCTTAATAAGGCATAATAAGGTTTGTAATTTAAAATAACTTTAAATAAATTTGCAGGTTCAAGTTTATAAAAGCCAAAATCTATTCACTTTAATATCTATAACTATGAAAAAAATCAACTCATTATTCTTTTTGATTGCTATTGCATTGTCTTTTTCTGTGGTTGTTTCATCCTGTTCAAAGGATGACGATGATGACAATGGCTCAACGCCTACACCTTCAGGTCAACCATACGTGAATATGAATGACAATACAACAACGGATGTTCAGCTTACTATCCCGAGGATAGAAGTTGATCCTGCAAGGGCTTCAAACGTTAAATTATATTTGTCTGTGACTGACCAGAATGGCAATCCGCTTCAGGAATTTAATCAATTCAATTTTGTGATCAAGCAAGTATGTGCCGAATCAACCGACAGTGTAGTTGTTGCCAGTATTTCTTTTGGTACACTTAACCAGCAGGGTGGAGACATTGCCTCCGGTATTACCATGGATTATTCCGGAAGTATGACTTCTTATGACATCACTAACATGGAAAATGCTGTTCGTTTCTTTATCAGAAACAAACAGCCCATGGACCAAATGGAGGTGATCAAATTTGCTACGGATGTAGAAAAAATGGTAGACTTTACAACTGATACGACAAACCTGATCAATGCTGTGAATACATCAGTCGATATTGGTATTTACACTTCATTCTTTGATGCTGTATATATGGGATTGGAAGATGCACATAACTTCAGTATGATCAACTCTAACTATCTCCCGGCCGTTCTTGGATTTACCGATGGTTATAATAATGATTCTGGTCACACCCTCAGTGATGTTGTTGCAGCATCTAACAACTGGCAGATTCCTGTTTATACATTAGGATTTGGTGACGCTGATGTTACAACCCTCGAAAATCTTGCCAATCAAACAGGTGGCAGGTATTTCTATTCTCCGGATTCAGGTGAATTGCAGGAGATTTATAACCTCATCAGCGGACAGTTGAAGAACCTGTATGTTGCAAGCTGGGTATTTGCTTTGACAAACTGCTATGAAGGTGTTATCAGCGTTGAAGTATCATATACTTGTTCAAATGGAACCTTTACTTCTCAGGCGATCAAATATTTTGAACCCTTAAAATAGGGTAGATAATATTCTGGTATTTTTAAACCGCTGGTTTATGAAGGATTATATGATTAATTTTTCATCCAGCGGTTTTCTTTTGACATTTATCAGGAATTTGCCTCTGCATTTTTCCTGATGTTGTATTTTTGTCCCAATCTAAATTTGAAGCTATGAAAAAGATTTTGTTGATCCTGTTCAATATTTTTATTGTTTTATCCACATATGCACAAATAACCCTAACCCAGGAAAATATTGGTGATCCGGGTGATATATATTTGATGGCTTACGATGAAGAACCTCCTGATCATGTTAGTCCCGGGTCTGCTGGCCCGGACCAAATCTGGGATTTCTCGGAACTGTCTGTTGATTATATAGATACTGTGTATTACCTGCATCCGGATTCAACACCTTATGCCGGAGTTTTTCCCGGAACAAACCTTGCCATAAATCAGGAAAACGGAACACTTTGGGGGTTTACCATTAAGAACTTACTTGAATTGTCCATCAAAGGAGCTGTTTTGCCAATTCCCGAACTGGGCATTATCCCGGTGAAATTGGAACCGAAAGACATTATGGCTGATTTTCCGGTCAACTATGAAGACACCCTTGACCATTCATTTATTGCTGATGTAAGGGTGGAAAGCCCGGAACCTTTCGTTGATTCCATAAGGTATAAAAGCACAACATTCAAAACCAGTATTGTTGATGCATGGGGGACAATGGACCTTCCTATGGGCAATTTTCCTGTTTTGCGCGTTCATGAAACCAGGACAATGGTTGACAGCATCTGGACAAAATTCATTGGAACATGGATATTTGTAGCTGAAGAGATCAGTGAACTTGATCTATATATCTGGTGGTCAGATGATCCCGTAGCAGGATATTACCTTGTGAACATAGATGTTGAGCCTGGAACCTCAAACATTAATTCCATCAGTTTTATGCACGACCCGTCGGTTGGCATACCTGAATCAAATAATATTATCGATTTTGTGGCTTATCCCAATCCTGTGGGTGATCAATTGAACATTGATTTTGACAAGCAATTATCAGGCTCATATAAAATACTTGATGCGAGTGGCAGAATTGTGATCAATGATGCTTTTAGCAATCAAGAACGAATTCAAGTCAATACTTCTGTTGTTCCTTCAGGGATATACTTTTTTAGTATTGTTGATGATCAAGGGAGTTTGATTGGTTCGGGGAAGTTTTTAAGAAGAAATCTATAACCCCATTTCCATCGCTACCAACTCCGCAATATCATAGTTCTTCATCACCTCTTCCTGGTTCTTGTATTTTATGCCGTCGGTCATCATGACCATACAGAAAGGGCAGGCTGTGGCCACGATGCTGGCATTGGTTTCCATGGCATCTTCGATTCTTTCCAGGAAAACTTCCTTATCGCCTTTTTCAGCTTCCTTGAACATTTGTCCACCGCCAGCACCACAGCAAAGAGCATTGCTTCTGCAGCGTTTCATCTCTTTGGTGTTGGCACCAAGGGCTTTGATGACATCCCTCGGGGCTTCATATTCTCCGTTGGCACGGCCCAGGTAGCAGGGATCATGGAAGGTGATAAGCTCTTTGCTGAATTTACCGCCGTTTAATTTGATGGTGCCGTTCCCGATCATATCCCTCAAAAACTGGCTATGGTGTATGACCTCGAAATGCCCTCCAAAGTCCGGATATTCGTTTTTAAAAGTGTTGTAGTCGTGTGGGCAACAGGTGATGATCTTCTTAACATCATAAGCCTTGAAGGTTTCTATGATCATCATGGCCTGCATCTGGAACAACATCTCGTTTCCTGCTCTTCTGGCCACATCGCCGCTGTCGGTTTCTTCGGTGCCCAACACTGCATAGTCGATGCCTGCGGCGTTAAGGACCTTGACAAACTCACGTGTTACTTTTTTATACCGGTCATCAAAGGCCCCTGCTGATCCTATCCAGAAAAGATATTCGGGTGATTTTCCCTTTGCCTGCATTTCAGCCATCAAAGGGACCTCCAGTTTGACATCTTCTGCCCACTTCATGCGGTCCTCGGGAGAAAATTGCCAGGGAGCACCGTTGTTTTCAATATTGGTAAAAATGCCATTCAGCTCAGCTGGTCCTTTTGATTCTTCCATAACAAGGTAACGGCGCATGTCTACGATCAGGGTTGGATGGTTGATGTTGATCGGACATTCCTGTGCACAGGCATTGCAAGTAGTACAAGCCCAGAGTTCTTCCTCGGAGATATAATCACGGATCAAAGCCTTCTGGTCATCGAAGGATGCATCTTTTACCAGTCCCGGCCCTTTTTCCTTCATCCTGGCCCGAACATCCATGATAATCTTTCTGGGACTAAGTTTTTTTCCTGTGATGTTGGCCGGACAAGCATCTGTGCAGCGCCCGCATTCCGTACATGCCAGTGAATCCAGATAGTTCTTCCAGGTCACATCTTCCACATCAAGCACTCCAAACCTGTTTACTTCCTCTTCCTTTTCTGCCGGGGTGTCAAATGCAGCATTGGGGTCCATCATCAACTTTACTTCTTTCGTTATTTCAGGCATGTTATATAGGTATCCCAGTGGTTCAAGCCTGCTCAGGAAAACATTGGGAACAGACATAAATACGTGAAAATGCTTGGAATATGGTAAAACATTAGCAAATAAAAATATCCACAGGATATGTGCCCACCAGTTAATTTCATGCCAGAGGTGTGCAGAATGAACAGGAAGGCCACCAAACCAACCTGCAACTATTGCACTGACAGGAAAAACCCCATGATATCTTAAGCCCTGGGCTTGTTCCGTCAGGATATAAAATGTGTTCATGCCCAGGAGGGATACCATCAGCAGAAAGATCAGTGAAAGCGCAAAATTTGCATCCATGTGGGAAATATGTTTCATCTCAATGCCGTTGAACCTCTTAATATGCATGAAGATCCTGCGGAATAAAAATGCCAGGATCAATACCATGATCACAAATGCAAAGATGTCGCCTGCTGCCGTAATAAAATCGTAAACAGGCCCCAGGATACTGAGTACCCTTTCCGTTTCTGCAAGGCCATCAATAATCATTTCAATACTGCCAATGAGGATGACGATAAAACCCCACCATACCAAGGCATGCATTAATCCTACCACTGGGCGTCGAAGAATCTTGGTCTGGCCAAAGGCCACTTCTATCATGATCCAAAAGCGTTTCCCAATGTTTTTTACCGGAAATGGTTTTGTCAATTTAAAATATCTGTAATATCTGTAAGCAGTAAAGAAGAATATTGCTAAGGTTATTAAAAGCGCAGCTGCAAATACAATCTGTTTGACCATATCCTGAAATGATTAAAAATGAATAGTTTGTGATTTAATGACCAGCACAATAATAGTGATTATATAGTTAAGAATAAAAATAAATTGTTTTTGATTATCTGTTCTAATTTATTGATGGGCAAGGGATGCAGGATTATTTTAATCCAATAAATTATATATCTTTGTTTTAAACTTAAAGTCAGTATGAAATCGCCAAAGTATACAAACCAAGAACCATATCAGGATCGTTACAGCAGCTTCCTTGTTTGACGGGCATGATGCAGCAATAAACATTTTCGCAGGATCATACAATCAACCGGGCTGCGAAGTCATCATCAGGGCATGACCGGTCTGTGCAGGAAATTGTTGAAACAGCCATCCAGGAAGATGTGCAGGCCATTGCTGTAACTTCTTACCAGGGAGGGCACATTGAATACTTTACCTACATGTATGATTTGCTGAAAGAAGCAGGGTATAGCCATATCAAGATCTTTGGTGGTGGCGGAGGTGTGATCCTTCCTGAAGAAATTAAGGAGTTGCATAATTATGGCATCACCAGGATTTATTCCCCTGATGACGGAAGAAAGTTAGGCTTGCAGGGGATGATCAACGAACTGATGGAGAAATCGGATTTCCCAACCGGAAAAGATAGTGATATTAAAGTGGAAGATGTTGAAAAAAAGGACATACGAGCCATAACGCGACTTATTTCAGCAGCAGAAAATTTTCCTGAGGTTGTATCTGACCTGTTAACAGAAGTGAGGAAAAGGAGTAAAAAATCACCTGTGTTGGGTATCACAGGTACCGGAGGTTCCGGAAAATCTTCCCTTGTGGATGAGCTCGTGCGGCGCTATTTGTCAGATTTTGACAACAAAACCATTGCCATTATTTCTGTTGACCCTTCCAAAAGGAAAACCGGAGGAGCTTTATTGGGCGATCGCATCAGGATGAACTCCATCCATAACCCAAGGGTTTTTATGCGTTCCCTGGCTACACGTCAGTCAAACCTTGCGATGTCGAAGTATGTCAAAGATGCTGAATCCATCCTGCAAGCAGCAGGCTATGACCTGATCATCCTGGAAACTTCCGGCATCGGACAGTCAGATACCGAGATCATTGATCACAGTGATCTGTCGATGTATGTGATGACACCTGATTATGGCGCAGCAACACAGCTTGAAAAGATTGATATGCTTGATTTTGCCGATATCATAGCATTGAACAAATTTGATAAACAGGGTGCCCTGGATGCTTTAAGGGATGTGAAAAAACAATATCAAAGAAACCATTTGCTCTGGGATGCTGATTTTGAGGAAATGCCGGTATACGGAACCATCGCCTCCCAGTTTAATGATCCTGGAGTAAATCAACTTTATAAAGGCCTGATAGAAAAGATCAAAGAAAAAACAGGTATAGATTTTGATTCCAGGCTTGATGTTTCTCTTGAAATGTCGGACAAGATATACATCATTCCCCCCAAGCGTGTTCGATACCTCTCGGAGATCAGCGATACAGTCAGGAATTATAATCATTGGGCAGAAAATCAATCCAGGGTTGCGGACAGGATGTATTCCATAAAAAATACCATTGATGAGTTCAAAGCTAAAGAAGATTCAGGAGATGTTCTAGAGAAGCTGGAAGCACTTTTTAATGAGAAACAACTGGACTTTGATCCAAGAAATTTGGCCATCCTGGAGAACTGGGATAAAACTGTTGAATCTTATGCGCAGGATGAGTTCGTTTTTCAGGTGAGGGAACATGAGATCAAGGTGAAAACATTTACGGAATCGCTCTCTCATAGCAGAATTCCTAAAATATCACTTCCAAAATCAAAGAATTGGGGTGAGATCCTGAAATATGTTTTGAAGGAAAATGTACCGGGAAAATTCCCTTTTGCAGCAGGTGTATTTCCATTCAAGAGGGAAGGAGAGGATCCCATCAGGATGTTTGCAGGCGAAGGTGGGCCTGAACGGACCAACAAACGGTTTCACTATCTTTCATATGGAATGCCTGCCAGGAGGCTTTCAACAGCTTTTGATTCCGTAACACTGTATGGCCGGGATCCTGATGAAAGACCGGATATCTATGGGAAAATTGGTAATTCCGGAGTGTCAATCAGTTGTCTGGATGATGCCAAAAAACTATACTCGGGCTTCAACCTGGCAGAGCCGAAAACATCAGTTTCGATGACCATCAATGGTCCGGCTCCTTCATTGGTTGGTTTCTTCATGAATGCGGCTATTGACCAGCAGTGTGAGATCTATATCAAAAACAATGGGCTGGAAGAGGAGGTTAATCGAAAGATTGATTCGTTTTACAGTGGAAAAGGAACAAAGAGGCCTCAATACCAGGGTAAACTTCCAAAGGGAAATGACGGCCTGGGATTATTTTTGCTGGGTATTACAGGTGATCAGGTGCTCCCGGCCGATGTATATGAGAAGATTAAAAATGATACCATCTGCCGGGTCAGAGGAACAGTGCAGGCGGATATCCTTAAAGAAGATCAGGCACAAAACACATGTATTTTCTCAACAGACTTTGCTCTGAAGATGATGGGGGATGTGCAGGAATACTTTTCATTAAACAATGTCAGAAATTTTTATTCCGTATCCATCTCAGGGTATCATATTGCTGAAGCAGGAGCAAATCCCATCACGCAACTTGCATTTACCCTTGCTAATGGGTTTACCTATGTTGAGTATTACCTGTCACGGGGCATGAATATCAATGAATTTGCACCCAATTTATCCTTCTTTTTCTCAAACGGCATTGATCCCGAATACAGTGTTATTGGACGTGTTGCAAGGCTCATATGGGCTAAGGCCATGAAACTTTTATATGGCGCGAATGAACGTTCACAAAAATTAAAATATCACATCCAGACCTCAGGTCGTTCTTTGCATGCCCAGGAGATAGAGTTTAATGACATAAGGACGACCCTTCAAGCCTTATACGCTATATATGATAATTGCAACTCTCTTCATACCAATGCTTATGATGAAGCAATCACCACGCCAACTGAAGAATCTGTCAGAAGGGCGGTAGCCATTCAGATGATCATAAACCACGAACTGGGGCTTGCCAAGAACCAGAATCCACTTCAGGGTTCTTATATTATCGAGGAGCTGACTGATCTTGTTGAGGAGGCTGTCCTTAGCGAATTTGACAGGATTACAGCCCGTGGTGGCGTATTGGGTGCTATGGAATCCATGTATCAGCGAGGTAAGATACAGGAGGAATCCCTGTATTACGAAACCATGAAAAATTCAGGAAAGCTTCCCATCATGGGTGTGAACACCTTCCTTTCCAGTGAAGGTTCCCCAACAACTATTCCAGGTGAAGTAATCAGGGCAACGAAAACAGAGAAAGAATACCAGATATCCATGATCCATGAGTTGTATAAGACTTATGAAAAAGAGGCTGAACACTGGTTGAAAGAATTGCAAAATAAGGCAATTAATAACCAGAATATATTTGAAGGGATCATGGAAGCTTCAAAATACTGTTCAATAGGACAAATTTCTTATGCTTTATTTGAAGTGGGCGGACAATACAGAAGAAATATGTAATTTTACACCTGGCAAACAATACATTTCTCTTATGGGTCATTGGCTTGATGATGCTGAAAAGCGCCTGGATTTGAAGCACCGGAAGGAAGACTTCAAAAGGATCCTGGAATACAGAAAAGAAAGAATAAATAGCAACTATGAAAGGCATGGGAAATTATATGATTCCTTCAAGGATACTATGATCGACCTTGCTAGAAGAGTTAATAACCTTCCTGTTGAAGAAAGGGAACCTTATGGTGCCATTACTTATAAAAGGAAAAGCAGCAGGTCGGATAATCTGTCGTATTACCTCAGGACCAGTATCAGAAAGCAAAAATTTGAATTCCGGGGATTAAAAAAGTTGTTCAAAAAGGCACATTACAAGCAAGTGCGTTCGATTTTTATTTCATTGTCATCTCATGATGGATTTATACATTTTGAGCTGAATGAGAGTGAGTTGAAAAGAGAACGACTGGTCGATCAGGAATCTTCGAAGGAAAAATCGAATAAGAAAAAAAACAAATCCAGGCATAGGTTTATGTACAGATATGACCTGGATAAAATTGATGAAAACATGGCAAGAGATATTCTTGACTGGCTGACGCACAGGTCTGCGATGGACAAGATATCATTTGCAAAGCCGGAATTTCAAATTAAATGATCAAATCATCAACATCTTTATATAGCAAGTTATCGTAGGGCCATCTGCTCAGATGTATCTCTTTTACCTTTTTGTAAAGTAATTCCTTTAATTCATTGATATTTTCTTTTTGTTTTGCAGAAATAAAAATGCAGGAATCGTTTTGTCTTGCCATCCAGGTATTTTTTAATTCATCCAGTGAAAAGTTCTCTTGCAATTTTGGCCTTAGGTCATCTTCCTCAAGTTCAATAAAGGAATAAGCATCAATTTTATTAAATACAATAAAAACAGGCTTATCAATTGCCCCTATTTCATATAGGGTCTGTTTTACAGTTTTAATATGATCTTCAAATTCTGAATGTGAAATATCGACAACATGCAGAAGTATATCTGCTTCCCTGACCTCATCCAAAGTTGATTTGAAAGATTCAATAAGACTATGGGGAAGTTTTCTGATGAAACCAACCGTATCTGAAAGCAGGAATGGAAGGTTGCCTATTACAACTTTTCTGACTGTTGTATCCAGTGTGGCAAATAATTTATTTTCTTCCAGGACTTTGGATTTGCTAAGCAGGTTCATGATCGTGGATTTTCCCACATTCGTGTATCCAACAAGGGCTACCCTTACCAGTTTTTGTCTGTTTTTTCTTTGGGTGGTTTTTTGTTTGTCGATCTGCTTTAACTTTTCTTTAAGCAGTGCGATCCTTTCCCTGATAATCCTCCGGTCTGTTTCAATTTCCTTTTCTCCGGGTCCTTTCAATCCTATTCCTCCTTTTTGTTTTGAGAGGTGTGTCCACATCCTGGTAAGTCTGGGAAGCAGATATTCATATTGTGCCAGTTCTACCTGGGTCTTGGCATGGGAAGTCCTGGCCCTCCATGCAAAAATGTCAAGAATAAGATTGTTTCTGTCGAGGACTTTGCATTTCAGTTCCTTTTCTATATTTCTTAACTGTGTAGGGCTCAATTCATCATCAAAGATGGCTATATCGATATTGTTATCTTTTACAAAACGGCTGATTTCGGTTAGTTTTCCTGATCCAACAAAGGTTCTGGCATCCTGAGAAGGTAAGATCTGGGTAAATTGTTTAACATGAATACCTCCGGCAGTTTCAAGGAGGAAAGCAAGTTCATCAAGGTGCTCCTGCATCTTGTCTTTCTCTTCCCTGGTTGTAGCAAGGCTTATCAGGATGGCTTTTTCTTTAACCTTCTTGGTTTCGATCAATTCTGGCAAATTCTTGTCTTTGTAAGTTTCTCTAAATAATCAACGATCAGGGGGTGAATATGTTTCAAAAGTTTTCCGAAATTTTCTAAAAGGGTTTCATGCCAATGATATCCCGTACTTCCCTGATGGTTTTTTGAGCGCTTTCACGCGCCTTTTCGCTACCTGTTTTGGTTACTTCACGCAAATAGTTCTTGTTGGCTGTAAGTTCATTGATTTTTTCCCGAATGGGTTCGGTAAAACTTACCACATCCTCGGCCAGTTGTTTTTTCATGTCTCCATACCTTATCTGACACGTATTATATTGTTCATCAAAAAAAGCAACCGTTTCAGTTTTAGAAATTGCTTTCATGAGTGTAAACAGGTTTTGAATGGGTTCCGGTTTTTCCTGGTTCATTTCAGTAGGTCCGGAATCTGTGACTGCCCTCATTACCTTTTTTCTGATGACTTTTGGTTCATCAAAAAGGAATATGGCATTGCCTTCCCCTTCTGATTTCCCCATTTTTCCACTGCCGTCCAATCCAGGTATCTTAACAAGGGCGTGGCCGAAATTATAAGCAGAAGGGATCGGGAAATAACCTTCTTTGTACATTCTGTTAAATCTTCTGGCAAAGGTTCTCATCATCTCCAGGTTTTGTTCCTGGTCTTTGCCAACAGGTACTTTTGCTGCTTTGTGTATGATCACATCCGCAGCCATCAGTGTGGGATAGGTAAGCAGCCCTGCATTGACATTATCAGGCTGTTTTCTGACCTTTTCTTTGAAAGATGTGCAACGCTCCAATTCACCAACATACGCATTCATGTTGAGTAACAAATATAACTCTGCAACCTCAGGAAGGTCACTCTGAATGTATATGGTCGATTTTTCCGGGTCCAGACCACAGGCTAAGTATTCTGCCAGTACCTGTTTTACATTGCCATGGAGGTCCTCAGGGGTTGGATGTGTCGTTAATGAATGATAATCCGCAATGAAAAAATAGCAGTTGTTTTCTTCCTGCATTTTAACAAAGTTCCTCACTGCCCCAAAATAATTTCCCAGGTGCAAATTGCCTGTTGGCCTTATTCCACTTACTACTGTTTCCATGGCGCGAAAATACAAATAATTGAATTATGATAATGTAGTCATTTTACTTTTGAAAGTAAGGATCACATCTTTAATTCATCATTGTTCCTGTTGAAAAAATGATATTCCAGGAAATGGTAATTATTGTTCTGGCTAATGTGTATCCATTTCTTAAACTTGAAATACCATTTCCATTGCCTTGAATACCATCCTTTCGTCAGGAAGGCATATAGATATGGATGCATTTCAATGCGGATGTATTTTTCGTTTTGCTCGTTGAGCAGATAGAAAATATTGTTTTCAATTTCATCCGTGAGTATGATGCTTGGTTTTATTTTGCCTGTTCCTCCACATACCGGACATTGTTCAAGTATTTCAACATTCATTTCCGGACGGACCCTTTGCCGGGTTATCTGAACAAGACCAAATTTACTGGGTGGGAGAATGGTGTGTTTTGCCCTGTCCTTTTCCATTTCATCTTTTAGCTTCTGATACAGGGCTCTTCTGTTTTTGCCTTCTACCATGTCGATGAAATCAATAACAATAATACCACCCATATCCCTGAGTCTTAATTGCCTGGCAATTTCTTCTGCTGACTCCATATTGACTTGTAAAGCATTGGCTTCCTGAGAGATCTCCTTGTTAACCCGATGGCCTGAGTTTACATCAATAACATGAAGTGCCTCTGTATGTTCGATGATCAGATAAACACCACTTTTTATGGTAACGGTCTTACCAAACAGACTCTTGATTTGTTTATTTATCCCAAAATGCTCGTAAACAGGCGCTTTTCCTTTGTATATTTTTACAATTTCGGTTTTTTCCGGTGCTATTTTACTGATAAAGGTCCTTACTTCATCATACAAAACCGGATCATTAACTACAATAGAACTGAATGTATCATTCAGCACGTCCCTTAAAAGAGCAGTGGTTCTGTCAAGCTCGCTGGCAATTTTTTGAGGAGGTTTTGCATTGCGTAATTTCTTTATGGAGGAGTCCCAGCGATGAATAAGATTCTTCATATCGGCATCAAGCTCAGCTACTTTTTTATTCTCTGCAACTGTCCTGATAATGACTCCGAAATTGTTTGGCTTTATACTTTGTATAAGGCGCTTCAACCGATTCCTTTCTTCATGGCTTTTGATCTTTTGGGATATGGAGATACGATTGGAAAACGGCACCAGAATAAGGTACCTGCCTGCAAATGATAACTCCGAAGAAAGTCTTGGCCCTTTTGTTGAAATGGGTTCTTTCACAACCTGAACGATTACAGGTTGATTCGACTTCAATACTTGAGTTATCTTGCCTGTTTTCTCAATATCTCTTTCGCGGTTGAATGTGCTGATGTTGGGGAAAGGAGGTTTCCCTGACGAAGACATTTTTGCTAATTTGTTCAATGAACGGACCTGAGGGCCGAGGTCCAGATAATGCAGAAAGGCATCACGCTCATATCCAACATCGATGAATGCAGCATTGAGCCCGGGCATGATCTTCTTTACTTTACCCAGGAAAATATCACCAACAGAATAGTGATTTTTGTAATCATCTTTATGCAGTTCAACGAGCGTTTTCTCTTCCAGCAAAGCCATATTGACCTCATTGGGCCCAGCATCGATAATAAGTTCTTTATTCACGGTGTGTTTAATTTGAAAAGACCGCTAAAGCAATGTTCAGGCTGTAGCTTTGAATGCTATATGTTGGATAGAAAGCTGAAAGGGAAAGAAAAATAATTGCATAATACCCTGAGGTATCATGCAATTAGTATTATTTCTTCTTGTGTCTGTTTTTCCTCAGGCGTTTTTTACGCTTATGCGTCGCCATCTTGTGTCTTTTTCTTTTTTTCCCGCTTGGCATAGTACAACTATTTTACGATTGCTTACTTAACGTTCTTTTTAACCTCGCTTACAAATGATTTTGCAGGTTTAAAAGCTGGAATATTGTGAGCAGGAATAATTATGGTTGTGTTTTTAGAAATGTTCCTTCCGGTTTTTTGAGCTCTTTTCTTAATTGTGAAACTGCCAAATCCCCTCAAGTATACGTTTTCGCCATCGACCAATGATCCTTTGACGATATCCATAAAAGCTTCGACGGTTGCCTGAACTGCAACTTTTTCGATTCCTGTTTTGTTAGCTATTTCTGCTACAATTTCTGCTTTAGTCATGATAAATATTTTTTATTTAATACAATTAAGTTTCAGCTTGATGGGCTGCAAAGATAAAAATTTTTTATTTCCAACACCTTAAATCGTAATTTTTTTAGGTGTAATAAACTCAAAATAAATTTGTTTAATCTTAATGGACGTTTTTAAAAATTTAATCCGGTGGTACCATAAAAATAAAAGAGACCTTCCCTGGCGAAGGACATCTGATCCATATAAAATCTGGGTCTCTGAAATCATTCTTCAACAGACTCGTGTTGATCAGGGAATGGAATATTACATAAGGATTATAAATAGGTATCCTGATGTTAACGCTTTGGCAAATGCTGCAGAAGATGAGGTTCTTAAAACCTGGCAGGGACTTGGATATTATTCCAGGGCCAGAAATATGCTGTTGTCTGCAAGGGAAATTGAAAATAAGCACAGTGGACATTTTCCTGAAAATTACTGCGATATAAGAAATTTAAAAGGAATTGGCGATTATACTGCTGCAGCAATTGCCTCTATTGCATTTAATCTGCCTTATCCTGTTGTGGATGGAAATGTGTTAAGGGTTATTTCAAGATTGGAAGGAATTACAGATCCCATTGATTCTGCATCAACCAAAAAATATATTCTGAATTTGCTGGAAGAGAAAATAGACAAAAAGCTTCCGGGAGATTTTAACCAGGCTTTGATGGAGCTTGGGGCATTGATTTGTACACCCTCCAATCCCCGATGCATTATATGCCCGCTTAATGTGCATTGCAATGCGTACCATACAGGAAGGATAAAACAGATCCCCGTGAAGACAAAAAAGCAAGCAAAAAAAATAAGGTATTTTGAATATTTTATCATCCTGGTAAGGGAAGACAATAAATGGTTTACATTTTTAGAAAAGAGATCAGGTGAAGATATTTGGAAAGGGCTGTATCAGTTTCCTTTGATAGAAACAAAATCATTATTACAGAACCCCATTGAAGAATTTTTCAGCAGAAACAAAGGATTTATCAGGCCTGATGATATACTTGAACAATATACAAGTAAGATGATATCTCACATCCTTACCCACAGGATAATAAAAGCCAGATTTCAGATGCTGTTGTTGGAAAGCGCAGATGAAGAGTTTTATGAGGGATTTAAGGTTGATTATAAAAAATTATTTTCCTATCCCTTTCCAAGGCTTACAGACCGTTATTTAAAAGTTTTTGTTGAAAAATTCGAAAAAAAATTTGTTTAGAGGGGAATAAACGGTTTAAAAAGGTACTAACCATTAAAGCAATAAATGTGATGCTTTTTCGCAAATGAAAATGCATACTTTTGTAATTGATGGTTGAATATTTAAATTGAATAATTATGGCTGGAGTAAACAAAGTTATTTTAATCGGGAATTTGGGTAAAGACCCGGAGGTCAGGACCCTGGACAGTGGTGTAAAGGTGGCCAATTTTTCCCTGGCTACTACAGAATCGTACAAGAACAGGAACGGTGAGAGGGTTGAGAATACAGAATGGCATAATATCGTATTATGGCGCGGATTGGCTGAAGTTGCAGATACCTATCTCAAGAAGGGAAATCAGGTGTATATTGAAGGTAAGATCAGGACCAGGTCATGGGATGACAAGGACGGAAACAAAAGGTATATAACCGAAATCCTTGCCGATAATATGACCATGTTGGGTAGTCGCCAGAATGGCTCTGCATCATCCAATGATCCAAAACCTCAACCAGAAACTGAGGCACCGGAACCCGCTCCAGATGATGACCTTCCATTTTAACGAATGAATCTGGTTTCCTCAGAAGCGAAGCGAACCTTATATCATTTCTGAGTTTTATTGAAAGGATCAAAGCAGATACCTGTATTTGTCTTAAAGGAAAAATGCAGGTATCTTACTATGGAGGATTTTTAAAGAAATATTAATGTTGCCAATGTTTAATCCAGGAGAAAAGTTTCAGGGATTTATTACATTTGCAGCTGCAAACCAAATATTATTTTCTTTGGAAGATATTGACAGCGCGTTATTTATTTTCAACACAGCAGGTTTTATTGTTGCTGCTGTTATAAATGAATTTACATTATCCATCATCCTGGGATTTGCTTTGATCCTGATTTTATTGATTTGTTCTGCCCTTGTTTCAGGTTCAGAAATTGCCTTTTTTTCTCTCAATCCACTACAAATTCAGGGCTTGAGAAACATCACCTCCAAATCCGGTCAAAGAACCATGAACTTGCTGGAGAGACCCAAACGATTATTAGCTACCATCCTGATATCCAATAACTTTTTAAATGTGGCCATTGTGATTTTGTCTACCTATGTCACCCAGCAACTTTTTAACCTTACCCCGTTGATGGAGTTTATTATGCTGGCAATCTTGGTTTCTGCCCTGATATTGCTTTTTGGAGAAATTATTCCCAAAATGTATGCTACAAGACATAATATAAAGTTTGCCCTTTTCATGGCTCCTGCTCTGAATTTTCTCATAAAACTGTTTTATCCGATAAGTTCCATCCTTGTGAGGTCAACATCGGTTATTGATAAAAGACTGGCTAAGAAAAAATCAAATTTGTCTATAAGTGATCTTTCAGATGCCATAGAGATCACTTCGAATGAATCCACTCCTGTTGAAGAAAGAAAAATTCTTAAAGGCATAGTTAAATTTGGCGACATCGATGTGAAAGAGATCATGAAATCACGGGTAGATGTCGTTGCCGTTGAAGTTGAAATGCCATTCAGTGAAATGCTGAAAGTTATAATTGATTCGGGATATTCAAGGATCCCTGTTTACAGTGATTCTTTTGACAAAATCAAAGGCATTCTTTATGTAAAAGATTTGCTTGCCCATCTTGAAGTCAAAGGTGATTTTTCCTGGCCAAATTTAATCAGAGATGCCTTTTTTATTCCGGAAAACAAGAAAATCAAAGATCTTTTACAGGAATTTCAGGAGAAAAAGATCCATATGGCAATTGTTGTTGATGAATATGGAGGTACAAGTGGTATCGTTACACTGGAAGATATTATTGAAGAAATATTTGGCGAGATCAGCGATGAATTCGATACCATGGAAGATGAAATTGAGTTTAAAAAGATTGATGATCATAACTATATTTTCGAAGGGAAAACTACCATAAACGATTTTTGTAAGATCATCGATATTGAAGGTGGTATCTTTGATAAGGTAAAGGGGGAATCGGATTCCCTCGCAGGATTAATTCTGGAGCTGGAAGGAAATATTCCACCAAAAGACACAGTTATCTCTTATAAGAACTTTGATTTTAAAATACTTGCTTCTGATGATAGAAGGATCAAGAAGATAAGAATACACATAAAGCATGATAAGTCATCTGATGCGTAGTAGCAGCTTATTTTTTATTATACTCATTTTATTTGTTTCCTGCAGTAATGATCCGGTCCCAAAACCAAGGGGATATATCAGAATAGCTTTGCCGGAACATCATTATCAAACATTTGATTCATCTTTCCCCTACCAGTTCGAGTTTCCTGAATATGCCATCATTACCAATGACCCGTATTCACCCGGAGAGCCTTATTGGATTAATGTCAGCTTTCCTGAATTTAAAGGTAAACTGCATTTAAGTTACAAAGAAGTTAAAGATGGAAACCTGGTTGATTACCTGGAGGATTCAAGAAGATTTGTGTTAAAGCATATTCCCAAGGCCAATAGTATTGAAGATAGCTTGATTATTGACAGGCAAAGAAGGATGTTCGGTTTGTTTTATGAAATTCATGGAGGGAATGCTGCATCACCTTTCCAGTTTTTTATAACAGACAGCAGCAGACATTTTGTCAGAGGTGCATTGTATTTTAATGTAAGGCCAAACAATGACTCCTTAAGACCCGTTATCGATTTCCTCAAAAAGGATATCAATCATTTGATTAATTCATTCCAATGGACTGAAAACTTAAAGCAATAAGCAACCAAACCAATTGATGCAGTGTCTGAATATGCACCCCGTTTATAAACAAAAACTTTAATTTAACTACAATGAGAAAATTTGGACTCCTATTTATTCTGTTTCTTTTAATCAGCGGACTATCTGCCCAGCAAGAGAATTATTCAAGGATTGAATTCTATGCTGATATATCTGACCTCACCCTTCTTTTCGAAAAAGGGATTGCGGTTGATGATGCATTTCCATTGAAAGATGGGGTGTTCATTGCTGAATTATCTGATTCTGAATTAAAAAAAATGGAGGATCTTGGCATCCGCTTTAAAATACTCATAGATGATATGGCTTCATTTTATGTGAAAAGAAGTGAAACCCAGATGGATATTAAATCTCTTCAAAGTCCGGGTGACTACCCTGTTCCGGAAAATTTTGAGCTTGGGAGCATGGGTGGTTTTTGTACCAATGATGAAATGATCGACCATCTGGATAACATGTTTTCATTATATCCCAATCTGATTACACAAAAGGCTGTGGCAGGGACAACTATTGAGGGCAGAGAGATATATTGGGTTAAGATTTCAGATAATCCCGACGTGAATGAGGATGAGCCGGAGGTCCTTTATGATGGCATGCATCATGCCAGGGAACCAATAGGCATGCAACTTCTTCTTTATTACATGTATTATCTGCTCGAGAATTACGATACGGATGAGGAAGTCCAGTACCTGGTCAACAACAGGGAAATGTATTTTATTCCCATTATCAATGTGGATGGTTATGAATACAACCGTTCAACAAACCCTTCTGGCGGTGGTATGTGGAGAAAGACCCGCAGGGATAATGGCAATGGATCATATGGAGTGGACCCAAACAGGAACTATGATTATAAATGGGGTTATGATAACAGTGGATCATCTTCCGATCCATGGGATGAGACTTATCGCGGCCCTTATGCTTTTTCTGAGCAATGCATGCAGACCATGCGTGATTTTTGTTTTGACAATGACTTTAAGATTGCCATGAATTACCATTCATATAGCAATTTATTACTTTATCCTTGGGGATATACAGAAGATCCATGTCCTGATGATGAAATCTTTTTTGCCTGGTCACAGCTAATGACCCAGGATAATGGATATACCTATGGTGCCGGAAGCACCACCATTTACCCTACCAATGGCGGTTCAGATGATTGGATGTATGGGGAGCAGGAGGAGAAAGACCTGATTTTTGCCTATACCCCGGAAGTGGGAAACAGCAATGATGGTTTCTGGCCCTCACAAAGCAGGATCATCCCCCTTTGTCAGGAAAATATGCTTGCCAATTTTCTGGCAGCTCATTTTGCAGGAGATTATGCCAGTGTTGAAGATCTGTCACCCCTAACAATCGAAAACATCAATGGCAACATTGATTTTATGCTAAAAAGGTTAGGGCTGAGTGACACTTCAGTTTTTACAGTATCTCTCACAGCTGTATCTCCTGAGATAGCTTCTGTTGGAGCACATGTTGAGTTCTCCGGTTTGTCTTTACTGGAAGAAGATAACGGAAGTATTGCTTATGAACTGGAGGCTGGAATAGAGAATGGTACCGAATTGAAATTTATCCTCGCCATCGACAATGGAGCTTTTGTAAACTCTGACACCCTGATAAAGGTATTTGGACAACAACAGATTGTTTTTGAGGATGATTGCAATACCATGCAAAAATGGTCATCCAATAATTGGAACATCACTTCAACCGCATATCATTCTTCCCCAAGTTCTATTACCGATTCGCCCGGTGGGAATTATAGCAGCAATACATATAGTTCTGTGACACTTGATGAGGAAATAGATTTAAGCAATGCTGTTTTTGCCGTGTTGA
Organism: Bacteroidales bacterium; assembly: GCA_018401355.1. Lineage (GTDB taxonomy): Bacteria > Bacteroidota > Bacteroidia > Bacteroidales > B18-G4 > M55B132. Next base: position 14,929 of record JAGYLD010000019.1, on the reverse strand, counting down.
ATTTCTGGGCTAAATGGGATATAGAAGCCGGATGGGACTATGTGCAAGTTAAAGCTTCCAGGAATAATGGAGGCAGTTGGATTCCTCTTTCCGGAAATTATACCAAAACAGGCAACAGCAATCAGGCGCAGGGAGAGCCTTTATATGACGGAGTTCAGGAATCATGGGCTGAAGAAGAAATAAACCTTCAGGAATTTTTGGGAGACGAAATTATTCTCAGATTTACAATCGTAACTGATGGCTATGTGAATGAGGATGGTTTTTATTTTGACGATGTAACTGTAGGAGTTATTGAAAGCAGTGGTGTTGGAATTACCCCTGAGATCCCCGGAGTTTATGTTTCGGAACCCTACCCGGTTCCGGCCACTGATAATGTTTTTATTGATGTTAACGCTCCAGGATCCACAGTACTCGATGTGGTAGTCTTCGACATAAACGGGAAACAAGTCTTTAATACAAGTGTTGGTAATGGTTGCCTGGACTTGAATGTAAACGATTGGGAACAAGGACTGTATTATATACGGTTCACGGATGAAGATAACCTGCGAAATGTTAAAAAGATCGTAGTACAGAAATAGAATGAAGCATATAGGTCAGGGGCCTGCATTTCTGATTCCTGACCCGAAATGTTTCGCTTTTTTTTCTACCTTTGCAACTTTAAAAGTCACGCCAATGTAAAATGAAATAAAGTTTTTCAAAAAAGGGGAGGTCCTATGATCGATACTTTAAAAATTGGGACATTAAGATGGCATCACCTATTGAGTCCCTCAGAGGATGACCTGCAATTCCTGAACGATACGTACCATTTCCATCCCCTTGACCTGGAAGACTGCCGTAGCCGGATCAATCAACGACCCAAGATTGATATTTACGATGATTATTATTTCCTGATTCTGCATTTTCCAAGCTTCGATGATTCTGAGCGTTTCATACGAACCCGTGAAGTAAAAGTATTCTGGGGAGAAGATTTTATCATCACCATCGGAAGTTCACACTGGATTGTCAAAGATATGTTTTTGAAAGTCAAAGATCAATTGGAGAAAAAAGAAAGCATTGATGTGGGTACCAGTGATACATTGTTGTACAGGCTGTTGGAAAGGTTAATGCGTGAGTCACTTGTCTTGCTGCGGAAAGTAGGACAAGAGGTGGATTTCCTTAATAGTCAGCTTTTTAGTAAGCGAGCGGTTTACACCATCGAAAGAATTTCCATAACCAGGAAGAATATAATCCTGATGAATACCATATTCAAGCCCCAATTGCCACTATTTCACAACTTCGAAACTGGTAAGGTAGAAGGTTTTGCAGAAAATATGGAAGATTATTGGGGCAATATCCTCGACTATTACCAAAGAATGTGGGATATGATCGAAGATTATCAGGAGCTGATCGAAGGACTTTCAAAAACATTCGACAGCCTGCAGGCCAATAAGATCAACGAGATCATGAAAGTATTGACATTTTTTTCTACGATATTGTTGCCCTTGACGTTCATCACGGGATTATATGGTATGAATGTGGGTTTGCCACTACAAAATGATCCGAATTCCTTTTTTGTCATCATGGGATTAATGATCATCATAGTTCTGACCATGCTTTTTTATTTTAAACGAAAACGCTGGATCTGAATATCCGGATTATTCTTTGGTATTTTCAGGAAAGTTTGATTGTCTGCGGATAGATTCTTTATGAACCTGCTGAATAAGGTTTTTGATGAAGTTTTGATCCATTCCCATAGTTTCACCTTTTATAACCCACCGGTTCAAAGTTTCTTCCCATTTTTTCACCTGAAATATGCTTAGTTTATGTTTCCTTTTAATTTTTGCGATGGATTCAACCAAATCAAACCGTTTGGCCAGCAGGTCCAATATCTCAAAGTCCACTTGTTCAATTTCTTTCCTTAATTTGTCCAGGTCAGGATGGTTATGGAACTGCGGATTTATCTTATGGGTTCGGATTTTGTTTAGAATCTCCCCAAGCTTAATGGGTGTGATCTGCTGGTGTTTATCTGTCAGGGCGAACTCTGGTTTTGTATGGACTTCGATCATTAGGCCTTCCATGCCAAGATCAAGCGCCTGTTGTGAGATGCTTTCAATATATTCTCTGTTGCCGGAAATATGGCTTGGATCACATATTAAAGGTAAGTTGGGATACCGTCTTTTTAATTCAATGGGAATCTCCCATAATGGATTGTTCCTCAGGCAGGACTTTTCATAAGAATGAAACCCTCTGTGTATGGCAATAATCTTTTTGACCCCTGCATTATTGATCCTTTCAATGGCGCCGATCCAAAGTTCAATATCGGGATACACCGGATTTTTGATCAGAACAGGAATATCCCTGTCCTTTAAAATATTTGCAATGTCATTCATTACAAAAGGGCTGACAATGGTTCTTGCCCCAATCCATAGTATGTCAATATTATTTTCCAGTGCTGCCCTGATGTGATCAGGGTGTCCCACCTCTACAGCAACCAGGAATCCTGTCTCTTCCTTTACTTTTTTTAACCAGGGGAAACCCTTGTCTTTAATACCCTCAAATGTACCGGGATGCGTTCTTGGTTTCCATAGTCCTGATCGAAAAATGCTTACTCCTGGAATTTTTTTTAGTTGAAAAGCCGTGTCAAGTACTTGTTTTTCAGATTCAACGGAACATGGCCCTGCAATAATTAAGGGCCTGGTACACTTGCACCATTGTTCAGGTGGGATTATGTCGAAATTGTTTTTCATCAGAATAGCTCAAAATTAATAAACTCTTGACAGGAGGTATGTAAAATTTTTATAATTCATGTTTAAGCTTTAAAAAACAATTATTTTTGCAACAAACCAATGATAAAACCATAAGATGGAGGAGTTAAGAAAAACAGTAATTAAAGAAATTTTTGCTCACGGGCAGGATCAGAAAAAAGTTTTAGTAAAAGGCTGGGTAAGGACCAAGAGGGTCAGTAAAAATGTGGCTTTCATTGCCATGAATGACGGAAGCACAATCCATAACCTTCAAGTTGTTGTAGACCTTGCAGATATATCTGAGTCAAATCTTTATGATGTTCAGACGGGTGCTTCTATTGCCGTCACAGGCAAGCTTGTAGAATCCAAAGGATCCGGACAGGCTTTGGAGTTGCTTGCTGAAAAGATAGAAATAATTGGGAAAGCGAATCCGGATGAATATCCCTTGCAGCCAAAAAAACATTCACTTGAGTTTCTGAGGGAAATTGCCCATTTGCGGTTTCGTACCAGTACATTCAGCGCGATTACAAGGATCAGGCATGCTTTGATTTTTGCAATACATAAGTTCTTTAATGATAGAGGGTTTTATAATATACATACGCCAATCGTTACCGGATCAGATGCAGAAGGAGCCGGGGATATGTTTCGCGTTTCTGTCCTGGATCCCCAAAATCCTCCTTTAGATGAAAATGGAAGGGTGGATTTTCGTGAGGATTTCTTTGGCAAAGAAACCCATTTGACGGTTAGCGGACAACTTGAAGCTGAACTTGCTGCATTGGCCATGTCAAAGGTGTATACTTTCGGACCAACTTTCAGAGCTGAAAATTCAAACACTTCAAGGCACCTTGCGGAATTCTGGATGATTGAGCCTGAAATGGCCTTTTATGATATTCATGACAACATGGACCTGGCCGAGGAAATGTTAAAATATGTGATAAAGTACGCATTGGATAATTGCAGCGATGACCTGGATTTTCTTAATAAAAGGTTTTTGGATGAAGAAAAGAGGAAGAAGCAAGAAGAAAGATCAGAAATGAATCTTATTGAAAGACTGGAATTTGTCTTGAACAACCCTTTTGAAAGAATAACCTATACCGAGGCATTTGATATCCTGAAAAATTCAAAACCAAATAAAAAGGGGAAATTTAATTATCCCGTTGAAACCTGGGGTATGGATATGCAATCAGAGCATGAAAGGTATCTGGTTGAAAAGCATTACAAAAAGCCAGTTATCGTTACTGATTATCCAATGGAGATCAAAGCTTTTTACATGAAGCAGAATGATGACGGGAAAACGGTAAGGGCAATGGATGTGCTGTTTCCACAGATTGGAGAAATTATCGGTGGATCCCAGAGGGAGGAGAATTATGATAGACTAATGAACCGAATTAATGAATTGGGTATTGAAAAGGAAACACTCTGGTGGTTCCTGGAAACAAGAAAGTACGGAACAGTGCCCCACAGTGGTTATGGCCTTGGCTTTGAAAGGCTGATGCTATTCGTAACAGGTATGGGTAATATAAGGGATGTTATTCCATTCCCTAGAACGCCTAAAAATGCAGAGTTTTAAGAATACTGTCAGGATAAATTGTTTTTTCGTTCTGGTTTTTGTAAATTTAGAGGAAGGAATAATTTTCTTTAAGTAAGGAAGAGGATGAAAAAAATATGCTAAATCAACGATTACAACAAAAGTTATTACAAAAACTATCTCCACAGCAGATCTTGCTCATGAAGCTGCTGCAGATTCCATCAGTGGCTATGGAACAAAGGATTAAGCAGGAGATCGAGGAAAACCCTGCATTGGAAGAGGTCAGTGAAAGCGATTCTTCATTGGACGATGATGTTCAGAGCAGTACTGATGATGAGTCACAGGATGATTATGATGAGTCAAGTGATAATTCAGATGACGAATTTGATCTTTCAGATTACTTGGAAGATGATGATATGCCAACTTATAAGATGAGCACAGGCGGATCTTCATCAGATGATAACAGAAAGGATTATTCATTTACTACCGGAATAACCTTTCACGAGTTCCTGAAAGATCAGCTTGGAATGCGTAACCTTACAGAAAAACAACAGAAGATTGCTGAAACGATAATAGGTAACCTTGATGATTCGGGATATTTGAATAGAGATATTAGGGCAATGACTGATGACCTGGCATTTTCCCAGAATATCAATGTATCGGTTGAAGAGATCCTGGATGTTTTGTATATTATCCAGGAATTTGATCCGCCGGGTGTTGGTGCCAGGAACCTTAAAGAATGCCTTCTTCTTCAGCTGCGTAGAAAGGAAGATCAATCAATGCCTATTGAAAATGCAACTTATATTCTCGAGCATCATTTTATCGAGTTTACCAAGAAACATTATGAAAAAATCCTGAAACGAGCTAAAATTGATGAAAATCAGCTTAAAGATGCCATTGGAGAGATCCTGAAACTAAATCCAAAACCCGGAAATTCACTTTCAGAAACATCCAGGACCAATCATTATATCATTCCGGACTTTGTTATAACAAATAATGATGGAGGGCTTGAGTTAACACTTAATTCAAGAAGCATTCCGGAATTGCGGGTCAACAGAACATACATGGATATGATGGAAGCCTATGCTGAGAATAAAAGCGATAAGAAGAACAAGGATGCATTTATGTTTATCAAGCAAAAGATTGATTCAGCAAAATGGTTTATGGATGCTATTAAACAAAGACAACATACGCTCTTACTTACTATGGGGGCAATCATGGACTTTCAGGAAGCATATTTTTTGACAGGTGATGAAACCAAATTGAAACCCATGATCCTGAAAGATATCGCTGAAATTGTCAATTTGGATATTTCAACAATTTCACGTGTGGCTAACAGTAAATATGTCCAGACACCTTTTGGAACGTTTTTGCTGAAAAGCTTCTTTTCTGAGTCAATGCAAACAGATCAGGGAGAGGAAGTTTCTACCAGAGAGATTAAAAAAATTCTTGAGGAATGTGTCAACAATGAGAATAAGAAAAAACCATACACTGATGAGCAATTGACAACCATGCTGAAGGAAAAAGGATATCATATTGCACGCAGGACCGTTGCAAAATACCGGGAGCAATTAAATATTCCTGTCGCAAGGCTTCGAAAGGAACTTACATGATGGATGACAATGATAATCTAAACCTGACTGCCACTGCGAAAAATGCCCTAATGGAAACAAAAATTGCCAAGTTTATTTCCTTTCTTTTTCAACCCCTCTTGATTCCGACCTATGGGTTTATTATTTTGCTGAATATCAATGTGTTCTTTTCAATGGTCATACCTCCTGTTTCCAGGTGGATGATCATTGGAATGGTGTTTGCAACGACATTTGTGTTTCCTGCAATATTTTTACTGGTGCTTTACTGGAGAGGCTTTGTTAAGACCCTTCACATGGAATCACGGGAAGAAAGGGTGATGCCCTTTATTGTGACCATCGTGTTTTATTATCTGACTTATTACCTTCTGAAAAAATTACAGATATCTCCTGTATTTTATTATTTTTTGATTGGCACCACACTGACAGCAGTTATTTCTTTGTTGATCAATTTTTTCTGGAAGATTAGCATTCACATGGTTGGAATTGGTGGATTTCTGGGTGCGTTTCTTGGATTATCTATCGTGTTAATGCTTGATATTCCATTCATCCTGATGTTGATTATTTTAGTGGCAGGTCTTGTAGGCTTTGCCCGGCTTAAGCTAAATGCTCATACCCCTGCACAGGTCTATGCAGGATTCTTTGCAGGAACCCTGATCATGTTTTTGATGTTTTTATTTGTTTAGCTTTTTACCAGGGCAATATCATAATACCCACCGAAATTGGATAAAGATCAGGTCCACGGTCTTTCCTGAACATATTCGACAATTGGTAATAACCCCATACATTGATCCATTTGTATCCTAAGCGAAAAGTAGGGCCATATCTCCATGGCTCAAGTTGCTTAACGCTTTTGCTTTTTATCTTAACCAGGACATTATCATTGACGGTACGGTCACCTTTGTATTTTATCTTACTTCCAATTAAATAACCTGCTTTAAATCCAATGGCCATCCTGAATCCTCCTTCCGATTTAAAGCTGAATTCAACCGGAATATCTATGTAGACAGTCGAGAGCTTACTTTTCTTATAACCTTGCTGGATCTTTGAAAAGGTGATGGTATCTGCTTTAATATCATCAATCAGGCCATTGCTATAGTAATTATGCATGCCAAGGCCTATACCTGCAGATAAAAACAATGGGCTTTTTCCAAGCCGATGATTGTATGAAAAATCTACATTGCTTCCTATATTAACAAATCTGGAATCTATTCCATCAGGGCCTTCCATCCAAAAATCATTGATTACGGTAACACTCACCCCAACTTTCTGCCTTGTATCTTCACTAACTACCTGGGAATATATTTCACTGGCAAAGAAAAATATCACAATGACTAAAAGAATCTTTTTCATATTATTATGGATTGTTTTCTACAAAAATAAGACATTCTGGCTAAGATGCCAGAAAATGATTTAATTACTTATGATTGTAAAGGTGATAGCATAATTTAATAGGTAATTTCCCTACCTGAAGGCTTCATTACGCGATTTCCCTACCCCTCTTAAATGATTGAAAATGATTTAAACGGGGGATTTCCTCCGTTGACTCAGCGGAGTTTATATTGTTACTTTGTGAAAGAAACAAAAGGGAAAAGGTATTTTATTCAAGAAGCCAATTCTTTAGAGCTAAAAATTTTGAAATGATGATGTTAATAACAATTTTTATCGCTGCAACACTACTTTTTGTAAACTCCTTTGTACAACAAAGAAAACTTGAAGAAAAAGAAATGCCCTGTTTTATTTTACAGGACTTATAAATTGCGATTCCCCTACCAGGCCCATATATATTCCCGGCCCCGGTTAACTTTTAGTTAACGGGGCTATTTTTTTATTTTCACCATGGATTTACAACATCCTTTCGTCTCTTCTGTTTATGAAGAGGACAGCAATCCGACCAAGTTTGGGAACCGCAATCACTTAATAGCTTTTTATGCTGTTCTTATGTTTGTGATTTAGTGAAACGGTTGCTCATTCCCCAACACCGTCGATGGTAAGAATGTCTGCCTCCTCAAAAACCTTTCTGAGTTTTGCTAATTTGGGTTTTATCACAAACTGACAATAAGGTTGGGTTGTATTGTCATTGTAATAATTTTTATGATAATCCTCAGCCGGATAGAATACTTCTAATGGTGATATTTCTGTGACAATGGGATCATTAAAAGTCTCAGATTCATCAAGTTTTTCTTTATAAAATTCAGCCAGCCTTTGTTGTTCCGGATTGTGATAGAAAATGACAGAGCGGTATTGAGTACCTACATCTGCACCCTGCCTGTTTAAAGTTGTTGGATCATGTGTTTGCCAGAAAACTTCCAGCAATACTTCGTATGATATTTTCTCAGGATTAAAAATAATCCTGGCAACTTCTGCATGCCCTGTTGTTCCGGAACTAACTTCCTTGTAAGAAGGATTTTTAATGTTTCCTCCTGAATACCCGGGTGTTACTGATTCAACACCTTGTAACCGCTGGAAGACCGCTTCAACACACCAAAAACAACCTGCTCCGAATGTGGCTGTATCTGCATTCTTTTCAGCTGCCTTCATATCTTTTTCTCCTGCCATAAACAAAAAAATGAATATTGTAAATAGATTTTTCAATACGATTTTCATACTGATTTATTTATCAATAAACATTTAAATACATCCATCTGTTCATGTGCGGCTAAAACATCCTTACCATGAACAAATGAACGATTTCTTGTTAATGGCAGAACTCAACATTAAAACCAAACACATTGTATAACAGTGCTTTATCAATACTTTTGTTCGGAGTTGCAACAAATTTTTTCTTTAATCAGTGAAATAGGATACTTGTCACCGGGTACCAGAAAACTGCTATCAGAAGTGCTGTCAACAAAGGCCGGATGGCATTTTTCCATGTCAGGTTCTTTTTGACAATGGCCTGATAACCATGATTTATGGCCGACATGAATAAAAACAGCACAAAAGTCAGTACAAGTGTTATGTTGGCAATGGGGCCCCAGTCGGAAAAGTAAATAATCAGCGAAATTACCGTCATACTCAGGAATGCAAAAGCTGATTGCTTTTGATAATTGCTTCCGGTTTCATATCCTGTTGCTTCTGCTGCTTTTTTGCTCCAGATCAAACCTTCCAAAGCGGAAAGTCCGGCAATGGAAACAACCAGCCAGGGTGTCATGATATGAAGAATTTCTTCAGGGTTTTTTCCATAATAATAGGCCAGAAAAATACCCAGACCTGTTCCTGTGATTCTCAGGATTTCTAATACTTTTATTATCATATTAAAATTTATTGGTTGGACATTCGGATTTGCTGTGTTTTCATTTGGTCGAGTTTCCAGGCATTTAAGAATCCGAGTTTAATGATCTTGTTCATTTTATCAAAATTCACTTTTTCAACTTCATCTGTTGGCTGGTGATAGTCAGTGGTGAATCCTGCAATAAAGAAGCAAAAAGGGATGCCCTTCTCGGAAAATGGGGCATGGTCGCTGCCACCACGTCCTCCTTCAGTTTTCCAGTATCTTAACTCCAGTCCCAAACCGTATTTTTCATTGTTCTTGTTTGTCATTTCTTCCAGGAAAGTATAGTCCTTTAAATAACCCATAGAACATTTGTTTTTGAGTGTGTCGTTTTTCGAGTCTCTGGAAATCATGTCAAAGTTGAGGTTGATCAGGATATTTTCAACTGGTTTTACCGGGTTTTTCACAAAATAGGTAGACCCGAGCAACCCTCGTTCTTCGCCTGTCCATGCAGCAAAAACAATAGTGTTTTCAGGTTTCGTGCCTGTTGCCATAAAAGCTTTGGCAATCGTCATAACTCCTACAGTTCCAGAGGCATTGTCATCAGCTCCGTTCCAGATGTAGTCACCGTGAATGCCCAGATGGTCGTAATGGGCTCCAAGTATGATCAATGAGTCAGGATTTTTTCCTTCAATCATACCCAGTACATTTCTGGCTGTAATGATCTCTGATTCTATGGTAGAACTTACGCTGACAAATTTCCCTTTTAATTCCCTTGGTTTGGGTTTCGGGTCAGTGGCCATTTCGTCGTGAAAGCTTTCAGTATCAATACCGCTGCCTTCCAGAAGAAGGTTCAGGACTGCCGGTGTAACCTTTAGAAAAAGCGGTTCATTTTCAAGTGTATCTTTGGGCAGCCTGTAATTATATTCATAAGGAGATTCAAGTTTTTTAACTCCTTCATAGATTTCTGTGTCATGTCTGAAAGGTATGTTGGAGGACCAGTCTTTTTGCATTCCCTTGTAGCCGGGTTCAATCACCGCAATTGCTCCTTTTTCTATGGCGGCTTTATTTTTGTTTCGCTGCAGATAATAATACCCATATCTTCCCTGTGGATGAAATTTCTTGTAGGCCTCTGAAGAGGTATCATTGATCCCCGGAAAACCGGCCAACCGTATAATTACTTTTCCTTCAACATCCAGATTTTTGAAATCATCATAGCCCTTTTCCTCATCAACATAGCCATAGCCAGCAAAAACTACCGGCCCGGTTGCACTCATGCTTACAGGCGGAGTTTCTGAGAAAGTGAAATCGGTTTTATAGTTAAAATCATAAGTCTTCTCCCCACGTTTGCCTTGCACTATTGCGGAAAAACACTGGGCGTCGCCTGGCTTGCTTTTTATCAGACCGAATTCCTGGAAAAAACTACGGTATTTTTCGGGCTTTTGTCCGTCCCACCTTTGTTCTCTCGTTAAGTCGGTGAATTTATAGTCTCCTGCAGGTTGCAATCCATAAATCTTAAATATGCTGGCAATGTAATCACCGGCCATGTATTCACCTTTCTCTCCCGTACCGCGACCCTCGGTCCAATCAGATGCAAGAAATTCAAGTTGTCCCTGTATGGCTTGTAAAGTGATGGCATCCAGACCTCTCTGCACCGGATCTTCCTGGGAAAATGCTGCATTAATAAAAGGAATCAGCACGAAAATAAGGAATAGCTTTTTCATGGTTTGGTATTTATTGTGCTGCAATATAATTAAAACAATGATAAACCACAATGGAAAATTGGGCAAAGATTCTTAATTAAAAACTAACAAATATTTTTTGCATATGAAACGAAGCCTTTCTATATTTGTAAATAGAATTACATGCCGATGAAACTCATCCTTATTACCGGCTTTTCCCCTGTGACCGCCTAAGGTCATTCCCGGATATTACATTTTCGGGCATTTCCCATTCTACTGACGGGAAATGAGTTATCAATCAATTTTTATTTACCACATTAATTGATTTGGAGGAATTTTTACAAAGATTTAAACGAGGCTATTTCAGGGACTGAGCAGGATTTTACAAAGGGAAGTCTCCGTAGAGCCATATTTCTTCTTTCTATACCCATGGTCCTTGAGATGGTCATGGAATCCATTTTTGCCATTGCAGACATATTTTTCGTTTCAAAACTTGGTGCCGAAGCTGTTGCCACTGTGCGTCTCACAGAGTCGTTGCTGACCATTGTTTATGCCCTTGGGATAGGTTTTGCCATGGGTGCAACAGCCCTTGTTTCCAGGAGGATCGGGGAGGGTCCTGGTCAACTCATTGAACGGGGCAGGTGATACCCTTACACCGGTTTGGATAAACCTCATCTGTTTCTGGATCATAGAAATCCCTCTGGCCTATTACCTGGCCGTTCATACAGGATTATATGAAAAAGGCGTGTACTTTTCCATTGTGATCGCAGAAACCATCATGACCCTGATGGCCTTTATGATCTTCCGGAAAGGAAAATGGAAACTAAAACAGGTTTAGTCCAAAAATAAGAGGCTGTCTCCTTCAAAGGAGGCAGCCTCATTCAAATATTTCGTTCTTTTGACCCAATAGCGTCTTTGACTGTTCCTGGAAAAACACATTCCACGGATAAGGATTCCCTGCTTCATGAGGATCATAATTGATCACCCAAAGCAGGTCTTCCTCGAATTTCTTTTCTTCCCCAGTAAGGGCGTATAAATATTTTGCCCTTCCCCAGCGGTTTACAAGGTAATCCGGTCCCATCTCAATGGCTTTGTTAAAATAATCCCTGGCTTTTTCCTTGCTTCCTCCAAATCTCTCCGGTATGGCTACATAATAAATGCCCCTGGAAAAACTGGTGCCTCCCCCGGCCCAGGTCGGATCGATCTCATCCATCCTGTCCATCACCTCATTGTTATGTATAACCAACCTGGTGTTAAATATCCTTCCCATGCCGGAAAGGCAATCCTTGAAATAATTGAAGATGGCAGTATACCAATAGCCCATGGCCCAGATCTCTCTTTCTCCTAATGTGTCGCAAGCTTCCCACACCGGAATGCCCTGATCGGCCAGGACTTTGAACCCTGGATTGGTATACATGGCCATCTCACAATACTGTATGGCTTCTTTGTAATATTTTTTTTGGTCCCTTTTCTTTTCTGCATATGCAGCACCCATCAGGATATTGTAATTGCCAACCTTCCACAAGGCATAAATATTGTCCGGGTCGTATTGTAATGCCTTCTTATATGTATCAATCAATGCTTCCACCTCCTCCCGGGTGTCAGCTTCCTGCTCCATGAGTTTTGCCTCTTGCAGGATGATGCCGGGATCCTTAGAAATTGAACCATAATCAATGACTTCCCATCCTGGTTTCCAGGAAACACAGGAGCTTATGCACAAGGAAGCAAGGATAATAATGAATAATGCCTGCCTTTTCATAATTAGAATTATTTTATAATGTCGTAGCCCAATCCATCGGGATTAAGCCTGAAAATGCTTGTATCATTAAGGTCTGCTGCCTTACCGTGCATAACGGTGTCATAGAACCTTCTGATGTTTGGGATCTCATCCATGATCTCACCAAGATAATAAGTATGCGTGCTGCCTGTTGGGGTGCGGAATCCGATTGCATCGGTAAAATTAATGTATATGGCATTTTGGGCCAGCGGGGGATGTATCCTTTCCCCAAGTTGTTTTCCGTCTTTGGTGAAAAAACGTACCCCGTTAAGATTAAAATCCTGCTTGTTGCTGGTAACATAAATCCTTTCAGGAAAATTGAGTTTTTTAATCCATTGTTCATGACCTTCCACATTGACGGCTGCAGCATTCAGGATAAGGTTGTTTACCAGTCCTTTATTTAGCTTAAGTTTCTTGTGGTCCTCCACCAATCTTTCAATAAAATAATTTCCCAGGCTATGGTGGAACAATGTTATTTTTAAACCTTTGAGCGTACTTTCAGGTTTTTCCTTGTATTCCTGGAACTGCCTAAGAAATGCATAGAATTGTCCGGATGATTTCCTGACATTTTCCTGAGAATTTTTGAAATTTTTTGCGCCGATGGCATCGGGCAACTTCGAGGGCCATGTAAAGAGCACAACATCAACATTATAGGTGTTGTGTATGTCCAGCGCACGGTCTGTTGCCTCATCGAAACTTTTATGATCACCGTGAACAAAAATTACAATGTCTTTATTGCCGGGAAGATCTTCAAATAAATCATTCATATCATCCCTGAGCTGATATATCCAACTGTCTTTTTCACATTTGCATCCCATGACATATCGTAATTTTTTTTGTGGATCTACTTTGCTGCCAAAGTATACCCCGGGTTCATCCGCAGGATTCATCGTTCTGCTGGTGACAATCCAGATGCAGGAATCCTGGTTTTGTGCATATGAATAATTGAAAAGAGTGATCAGAAGTGCGAAGAATAATACATATCTAAAACAGTGAGTCAATCGTTTGGGCATATTTTCTTTGATTTGGATATCTAAAAATAATAAAAATTTGCATACAAAATCATATATATTCACTTATAAACGCAAATAATGTATCAGCAGCGCAGCTAAACCAGGCATTGGTTAAGTTAATTCGCTTTTGTAGGAATGATTATTAGGCTTACTATTTGTACTTTTGCAAAGCAAAGCTTTTTAGACATAAACTATAAATTGAAATGAGAGAAGAAATCAGCGATAGGGATAAACGTCTTGCAAGATATGCCAAAGCGATGGCTCACCCGGTGCGCGTTTATATTCTTGGGTTGTTATCCAGCCAGTCATGCTGTTACAGCGGCGACTTATCTGAGATCCTGCCCATCGCCAAATCCACCTTGTCCCAGCACCTGAAGGAACTTAAAGAAGCTGGATTAATCCAGGGAGAGATTGAAGCACCAAGAATACGTTATTGTATTAACCGGGATAATTGGGACGAAGTAAAAAAATTATTTGGGAAGTTTCTTGCAGGTTAAAAAATTTTAGTAATATTGTTCGCAGTTTTACGAACAACGAAATAAGATCAGCAATGGAAATCAAGATTTTAGGAACAGGTTGTCCCAAATGCAAGGCTCTGGAAAAATCAACACAGGAAGTCGTTGACAAATTGGGACTTGATGTTAAAATTCAAAAGGTTGAAGACATCATGAAGATTATGGAATACGGAATTATGAGGACGCCCGGACTGGTTGTTAATGAGAAGGTTGTAGCCAGCGGACGGTCGTTGTCATTAACAGAAATAGAAAAATTAATTACTCAAAACAAGTAACACTATGAAAGTTATTCGATTATTTTTTTCCCTGTTTTTTACCATGTTACTCTTTACTGTGAGTGCACAGGTTGATAAAAAAACAGATGTTCAGAATGACGGGCAGGCTTTAAAGGCTGCAATTTACTATTTTCATATGGAACGCCGTTGCATGACCTGCAAAACTGTTGAAGCCGAATCCAAAAAAGCACTGGAACAGCTTTATCCCGGCGAGATGGATAAAGGAACCGTTTTGTTTAAATCCGTGAATATTGAAGAAGCGGACAGTAAACCTTTGACGGATAAGTATGGAATAAAGGGGCAGACATTGCTCGTTGTGAAAGGTGACAAGAAAAAGGATCTTACTTCCGAAGGATTTCTTCATGCCAAATCAAATCCTGAGAAACTAAAGGAAGAGATAGAAAAGGCGATCAAAGAAATGTAGAAGGGGATGGAAGCGTTTTTGTCGGATCTATATTCCAGTACATCGGTACCGGTTTTAGCTGCATTCATTCTGGGACTGATGACTGCCATCAGTCCCTGCCCGCTGGCCACCAATATTACTGCCATTGGGTTTATCAGTAAAGACATTGAAAACCGCAAGAAGGTTTTTTATAACGGATTGATCTACACG
>JAGYLD010000189.1 GCA_018401355.1 Bacteroidales bacterium | reverse complement strand
GGAGTTTACCATCAGGGTGCACAGTCAACCATTAGTCTGCCCGTTCCGGGATCTGATAGTTTGTTTTATATTTTCACTGCCCGTATGCATCGCTATCCTGACCCTATGAGGTATTACATAGTGGATATGAGCCTTAACAATGGGCTGGGAGAAATAATTGATATAGATACACTGGCTGCAGGCTATGATGCAGCAGACCAGATACAGGCCGTTTACCTGAAAAACAAAGCAGACTACTGGATCATTACCCGAAAATATCATGAAGATAAATTTGCGGCCTTCCTCGTTACTTCTGAAGGAATAAATCCTCAGCCAGTTTTAAGTCCTGCTCCGAATAAAGATTACCTGGGCACGGATCGAATGGGGTTTATGAAAGTATCTTACAATAAAAAATACCTTGTGGCATGTTTCAGACCGGATGTGGAATTATATAAATTTGATGTGGAAACAGGAAGTATCGAGTATTTATCTAAATTCAGGTTAAGGGACCTGATATATGCTAATCCTGCTTATACAACCTATAATTGTGAGTTTTCACCCTGCTCAAAATACATGTACCTGGGCGGGACACTTCATGCAGATTCCAATACCCATGTTTTTCAAATGGATATGCAATATATTGAAGATTCGGTTCTCTTTGAACAATCAATAGTTGAAGTTGGGTCAGGACAAGGCAAGCATTTACAATTAGCATCAGATGGGAAGATATACTTATTTTTCAGGAATGCGTCTTTTGGTCGCTTTGTAAACAATTATGTAGGAGTTATTAACAAGCCTGAAAAACATGGCCTGGCCTGCAACCATCAGGCAAATATTTTTTCTCTCACCCATGGATCTGTTGGCGGTTCTTTTGTAAATTTTGCAATAGATTTCCTCTTCCGCTTTGATTTCGATGGCATCTGCGAAAGCGACACCTTTGCCTTCGATCCCTGGTTCTTCCCGGAACCCGTTTCCATAGAGTGGAATTTTGGCGATCCGGCTTCAGGTTTTAATAATGTATCCGGCATACCTCATGCCAAACATAAATTTTCAGATGGAGGAGAATATGAAGTGTCGGTTGTTGTAGAATATCCCAGCGGCCGCATTGAAGAAACCTCCAGAGTGGTGGAAGTGGAGTATGCCCCGGAGCCTGATCTTGGCCCGGACACAACTGTATGTTTAAACAGTGATATTGTGCTGGATGCAGAATGCGGCCCTTATACCTATGCCTGGAGCACAGGTGCATTCGGCTCACCCCAGATCACTGTTTCTGATACAGGATGGTACTGGGTTCAGGTTACCAATGATGCAGGATGTTTTGAGACGGATTCCATTTATTTGTCTGCATATCCTCCGGCAGAAGCAGATACATCAAACATGCAAGTTATTCCCACTACATGTGGTGGAAGCACTGGTGTGATCAAAGGTTTGGACATTAATGGAGTGCAGCCTATGTCTTATCAGTGGATCGATGACCTGGGAAACCCTGTATCAACATCAATTGATATTTACCACCTTGCTGTTGGGAATTACACACTGGAAGTAAGAGACGGAAATGGCTGTGTCACTCCTATCGGGCCTTTCAGCATATACGATGCCGGGGATGTGCTGATAAAAAAAGTTGATAATACCCAGGAACATTGCGGACAACAGGATGCTGCCATCACTGTTACTGCTGTTTCAGGATTGGGGGAAATGCTGTTTTATTCACTGGATAATGGACTCACCTATCATACCAACCAGGGAATTTTCACAGGATTGGCAGCCGGAAGCTATGCAGTAAGGGTAAAAGATTCCACAAATTGTGAATGTGCTTATGTCAATAATCCGGTGATCATCACAAATACGGATGCTCCCGAGATCCAGGACCTGACTGTCGGGCCTTGTGCCAGCGGGCAGAGCAATGGCTTTATAGAAATTATTGCCATTGGTGCCGGAGATACACTGCTGTATTCCATTGATAATGGTTCCAGTTTCCAGGTCAACGATGGCGGTTTCTATAATCTTACAAATGGATTTTATACCTGTGTGGTAATGGATGCAGCAGGATGCGATACAACTTTTACAGTAGAAGTTCCTGAAGAAATTACATTGCGCCTTCAGGCCGTAGCCGGGGACGATGAGGTTTGTCCGGGGAATTCAGCGTTTGTCCCGTTATCGGTTAGTAACTTCAACGATGTGGCCAGATTTAAGACTACATTACACTATGATGAAAACCTGCTTACATGTGCTGGATTTGCCAATGCTCATATTGAACTGGAAGATTCGCTGGAGGTTATGCTTTTTCCCGTGGAAGGAAAAGTTGAATTAACATGGCATTCACCGGCAGTTAGCTTGCCTGAGAATAGTAAAATGACCGATCTGGTTTTCCAGGCGCTTGATCCCGGACAAAGTTTTGTGAGCTGGGATGGAAACCCGGGAGCCTGTCAATTTGAGAATTCATCTGGATTAACAATTCCTGTTGACTTCTTTGTCGGCAATGTGAAGATATACAAGGAAGTATTCTTTACACTGGGTTCAGACCAGGAGGTTTGTGAGGGTGATAATGTTAGCTTTATACCCAACCTATGGTCGAGCAATGGGGATGTAACATATCTCTGGACTATCCCTTCAGGAAATACGAGCCAGGATGATACACTGATCATCAACAATGCACAACTCAGCCAATCTGGATTATACAGTTTGTTGATAACAGATACACTAAATTGCAGTTTTGATGCTTCTGTGGAATTGATAGT
>JAGYLD010000188.1 GCA_018401355.1 Bacteroidales bacterium | reverse complement strand
ATAACAATATAACAATATAACCATATAACAATATAACCATAATTCTATTTCCCATTAATTTCATCTATTATTCAATTAATTTCTCAATAGATTTGTTTTATTATTTTGAAAATTTGTACTTTAGCAAAAATTCAAATTTAATATTAAATACATATTCAAATGAGAGTATCCAGAAAACTGACCGAACAGGACATCCTGGACATATTACATGAATACCAGGGAGAGATCAGGAAGCTTCGGGTTAAAGAAGAATTTGTAAAAGAAAAGATACAGGATCTCAACCAGAAACTCAAAGATCTGCGCGAAGCCAAGGAGCACAAAGATAAACCACAGGTACAGCAGGAAAGAAAGCTGGCACCCAAAGCCAAGCGAGTATTTAAACTATCGGAATGGGATAAGATGATCATGAATGCCCTTGAGCGTGCCAACAAGGTGTTGATCAACCAGGAGATACACGACCGCATCCAGGAAGAAGCCAGGGTAAAAGGCTTATATGGCAATGAAAAGAAAGCCAAAGCCAAATTAAACCAATGCCTCATAAAACTCGCCAACCGCCGTGGCGACCTTGTGAAAGTACGTTTTAAAGGCCGTGGTTATGCTTATGCGCTGCCGGAATGGATGGATGGGAGGAAGCTGAAGAAGGAATATAAAAGATAGGGAGCAGCTTGCAAAATCGCACCCAACCATATAGCCATATAGCCATATAATAATATAACATAAATTTTGTACATACTCCCATTTCCCGTAACTTGCATTTTTTTCTGCATCTAAATGCAATTTAAATTCGAAACATACCACCATCTCCCGGAATCCCTTGCCGGTGAGTTTACCCATTCCTTCTTTCAGGGACCGGCGTTTTTTCGACTTGCAGAGGCGGTTAAGCTTTTCCGACCGGTGATGATCGTAGCCAGGGGCAATAACGGCGAGCTGGCAGCTTCGCTGCTGGCGGTCCGGATCCGTGAATCCAACGGAATAAAAGGAAGGCTTTCTGAGCGGACAGTGGTGTATGGCGGACCTGTATTTTATCAGGATGCAGATAGATCTTTGCTGCTTGATGAACTGCTTTCAGAGCTTATCCGTACCATTGGAAGCAAAAGTATATTTACGCAGTTTCGGAATTTCTATGATACCTCCGCTTACAGGGACATATTCACCAGCAATCAGTTTCGATTCAAAGAACGCCTCAACCTCCTCCTTGATGCGCGTGATGAACAACAAGTATGGAAAAACATGAGCGAGAGCCGGCGAAGGCAAATCAGGAAAAGCCAGTCTAACGGGGCCCGGATCCGTGAAGTCCGGAGCACGGCTGAAATAGAAGAGCTTTATGCGCTCCTGAAGATCCTTTACAGGTACAAGGTTAAAAAGCCATTACCGGGCAAGGACTTCTTCCTGTCCTTTTACGAAAAGCTGCACCATACGCCATATGGCAAGGTCTTCGTGATAACCTATTATGATAAGATCACGGGAGGTATCTTTTGTCCTATAACACCAGGAAAGACCATTTATGAATTATATGTCTGCGGCAACGATGAAGTCTACCAGAAATCCGGCATCTACCCCAGCGTAATGGCCACCTGGGCCGCGATCGACTACGCCATTAAGAACAATATACCTCAGTTCGATTTCATGGGCGTGGGCATACCCGAAAAACCTTATGGTGTAAGGGAGTTCAAGATGCGCTTTGGGGGCGAGATGGTGAATTATGGCAGGTATATCCGGATTAACAATCAGGCATTATATCAGCTGGCAGAAGTCGGGTATAATGTTTTGGGGTGGTTGAACAAAGTATGACGAGTACACAGAAAACCTCAAAAATCAAATTAGAAATTGACAGTTGACAACTGACATTTGACAATTATATCGAACAATTGGCAATGCAATTAGGCGATTGTCAACTGTCAAATTTCAATTACTAATGTATGTAATAGCCAAATTTATAACACTATTTCGATTCCAAGTCAATTATTTGTTCAATTTGAAATCTTAAGGTTGGTATTTCATTTTTAACAACATCCCACACCAGTTCATAATCCACTCCGAAATAATCATGAATCAAAACATCACGCATTCCAGCAATATCTTTCCAATCAATCTGGGGATATTTTACTCTCAAGTCATCTGGTAATTTCTTTACTGCTTCACCAATGATTTCCAAACTTCTTGAAAAAGCTCGAGTGATCAAATCATTATTAACGAAATCATCAAATTCAAGATTTTCGGACTCCTTTAAAATAAAATTTACTTCATCCTGTATGTGTTTCAGAAATTCAATCGTTGAAGGCAACATATTCAACTTCTTTTAAAATATGCGGACCAATATGAGGGCTGAGTGATTTATCCGTAAGAACATCAATTCTGTCGTGAAAAAGTGTTTTCAGGAAACTGACCAACTTCATAAAATTCCTATAGGTTTTTCTTTCAGGCTTAAACTCCACTATAAAATCAATATCGCTATGATCGTTTGCTTCATTTCTCACATAAGAACCAAACAAACCAATTTTACTAATCCCAAAACTTCTAATGATTTCAGAATTATTTTGGAGCTGGTCAAAAATAACATGCTTATCCAGGTCTTTTGTTTGCATAGCCTTACAAAGGTAATATTAAAACAGGAAAATTTTTTGTTTTTGTGGAATTTTTCCGGATTGTTTATCATGGAAATCAGCATTTTTCGTACTTCACCGCTCACCTCTCACCTCTCACCGCTATCAACCCCCCTCTTCCCCACA
>JAGYLD010000187.1 GCA_018401355.1 Bacteroidales bacterium | reverse complement strand
GGCGGTCACGGCTATGATCTCTGAGATCCTGGTCAGGGGAGTGGCCCACTTGATGTTCAGGAGCTTGAGCACGGCAGTGACGAGGGAGCCCACCAGACTCACCGCCACCAGGAATACGAAATGGGCAATATAGATCCCCCAGGAAGAGTAGTCGCGCATGGCAGTAACGCCAAGACCTGTGAAAAGCTGGTAAATGTAGGAAAACAATCCCAGCAGGATGATGACTATGAGGAACCGTATCCAGAGCTTTCCTGCGAAACTCCTTTCTCTTGTAACAGGATCCAGGAGGTCCTGTTTTATGGTTTTAAAATCAACGTCCCGGCTTTGAATTGTGTTTGCCATATTGTTTTATTTTTCGGGCTATCTTATGATTCAATGTTGGTTTCCTTTTCTTCTTCCAGGAAGATATCTTTTTTCTCGTAAGGGAACCTTCGGTTTTTCGGTGGCAGGTAATATACCTGTGGCTGGGTGCCAAGGTCTTCGAAATAGGTGTAGCCTCCGTTATTACGGATCAGCTCGCTGAAGCGGACCGTTTCCTTGGTAGTGCCGTTAGTTACGGAGTCTTCCAGCTTATCGCCGAAGTAATACACACCGTTCGGGCAGGCAGAAACGCAATAAGGTAGTTCTCCTTTTCTAAGTTTGTCGGCACTGAAAAGGCATTTGGTGATGGTTCCCTTCTTCTGGGGTACGTTCAGCTCAACATCATAAACCCTTTCTTTTTCTTCTTCGGTTAGGTCAGGTTCAAACCACTGGAACATCCTGGCTGAGTAAGGACAGGCAGCAATACAGAAACGGCAGCCAATGCATCTGATGTTGTCGATAAGGACAATACCGTCTTTTCTTTTAAAGGTGGCATTAACCGGGCAGACTTTGGTGCAGGGAGGGTTGTCGCAATGGTAACAGGGCTTAGGCATGTAGTAAGGTGAGGTGGAAGGTGTGTCCTGCATCTGCAATACGTTGATATGGTATTGCTCAGGACGCAGTTCATGGGCTTTCTGACAGGCAGTCACACATTTCCTGGCATTTTTACACCTGGAAAGGTCGATGACCATCACCCAGTGATGACCAACGAGGCCCTCACGGCCGCGGCTTTGTAATTCTTCCAGCAATGCCTTCTTATCTTCAGACATCATTGTTTCCGGTGAAGGACCTTCTCCTGAACCTGAAATATTTGATGAGTCCACTTCCACCAATTGGCCATCTGTTGTAAGGACTTTGGCTTTCTCTCCGGTTTCTTCATCACCGGAACATGAGGCAAGCAAACCGGATCCGGCAACCGTCCCGGCGCCAAGCATTAATCCGGTCTTCAGGAAGTTCCTTCTTGATTCTTTGGAGGGTTTCTCTTTATTATTTTTCATATCAATACCTCGCTATTTCATATTAGCAAGGTAAAAATAATAATAAAAAAAAACGATCCAACAATTTAAGTATTGAAATGCTTAAATAGGATGGGATTTAAAGATAATCTAAATAATTTACCAGCTTCCACCAGCTCCGCCACCGCCAAAGCTGCCACCACCGAAGCCTCCAAAGCCACCGCCACCGCCGCTGCCAAAACCTCCACCACGAAAATCTCCGTAGCTGCCACCATGAGATCCCCTTCCCGACAAAAGGCTTCCTAACAATATGGCTGTCCAGAATGGTGTATCTTTCCCAACCGAATAAGATCTGCCACGGGCATAAAATATCCAGAAGATGACTACGATGATAAATAACAAGGGGATCAATGAAACAAAGGGTGACCCTCCGGTTTTTTTAGCGTAATCGGCTGATGAAAACTCTCCGGCGGCAAGGGCCATCAGCACATCCGTGCCTTTATCAAGGGCTTCGTAATAGTTGTTCTGCCTGAATTCAGGGATCATCTCATAATCGATGATCCTGTTGGCCGTGGCATCGGGGATGGCGGGCTCAAGGCCGTAGCCAACGGCAATCCAAACCTCGCCTTTCTGGTTTCCGTTTTTAGGTTTTACCAGGATGACGATCCCGTTGTCGAATTCCTTCTGCCCGACTTTCCATTGTTCTCCGATGCGGTCGGCAAATTCTGCCTTATCCATTCCATTGAAAGAGTTCACCACTACTACAGTGATTTGGTTGGATGTGGTATCATTGAAGGCTACCAGTTTCCTTTCAAGCATGCTAACTTCACGGGGCGGCAGTTTCCCCGTATAATCGTTAACAAGCCTTGGTGGGTTGGGCCTGGGAGGAACATCCTGGGAGACAAGTTCCTGAACAGGAATTAGAAATACCAGGATAAAAAGAATTGAACTTATTTTTTTTAAATAACTCATAATGCTGGATATGCTATTTTTCTCCGAAAGAAATCTCATCCGAAAGCTCATTCACATCGTCGGTCTGGTATGGGAAATGCTTTTTAAGGAATTTCCCGACGCAACCAATGCCTTCTACCAGACCTTCTGTAAAATTTTCATTCCTGAAATGATTGAGCATTTTGGCTTTTAAAGTTTCCCAGAAGTCCTCAGGAACGACTTCGTTGATGCCTTTGTCGCCAATGACAGCAAACTTCCTGTTCTTTACTGCCAGGTAAAATAAAACACCATTATGGAGTTCGGTTTTATGGATCTTCAGTTTGTTGAAAATGAAAGCTGCCCTGTCCAGAACTTCACCTTCACAAACGTTTTCTATATGTACCCTGATTTCCCCGGAAGTGTCAAGTTCAGCATTTAATATTGCTTGTTTGATATCTTCTTTCTGATCTTTGGTAAAAAAGCTTCTGGCTGTTTTTTC
>JAGYLD010000186.1 GCA_018401355.1 Bacteroidales bacterium | reverse complement strand
CCATAAATATTTCCAGCCCCAGGGCTTTTGCATTCTCCGGGGACAATACCAGGATCATTTGTGCTGCCAATCAGAACAATGTCGCAAAGCTTTACCAGATCAGTTTTCCTGGATTTCAACTACTTGATTCTGTTGAGGTAACAGGCTATTCCATCGCTACAAACCAGGTTGTGGTCAACCAGGATGGCTCAAAAGCCTATATAGGTTCTGGGAGCAATACCAGCACACTGGTAAGATTTGAAACACATGATTTTAAGACATTTACCAGTACCTATACTGCCTTCTGGCTCGGCATTTCGCCGGATCACCGCTATGTTGTCAGCGGACAAAACCATTTTTCCATTGTCGATATGGAAACCGAAGAAATTACAGATATGTATTCCGGGCTTAATCAATCCTGGGGCATTGTTTCCCCTGTTGATAATTATGTTTTCAGCTATGATCCATTGTTGTTCGAAGGGACCTATTATTTTGACTTTACCGATCCGGCAGACATACAGCTTATGGGAAGCACTTTATCAGGAAAACTTCCCGAAGGTGATGCACCTTACAGGGTGGCTATGTTGAACAGTAATTATAAGGCTGTTACAGTTAATAACTTATCCTACAATTGCTCACTGATCGATTATGAAAACAAGGAAGTAATTGGAACAGTTGATCTGGGTGAAGCCTGCTATGATGTCATCGTAACCCAGGATGATCAGTATGCCGTATTGGGCGGTTATAATAACAACAAAGTAAAGATCGTGGAACTTGCAACCATGGAACTTGTAGCAGAGGTAAATACGGCCCAACGCCCCATGGAACTGACGTACGCACCCATGTTAAACAGGGTATATGCAGCAAACATTAAAAGCAATTCTATTTCAGTCATACAACTTGATGGCGCTTCTTCTTCCCTGATTACCAATATCCCATGTGGTGTTATTGGTGTGTACATTCCTTTCTTTGGAATACGCAGTGGTGTTGAGATCTCACCGGATGAAAATTATCTTCTGGTAGCAGCAAGTTTTGATGATAAAGTGAAGATAATCGATGCCGGGACCAATCAGGTTGTGGCCGATCTGACTGTCGGGGATTTTCCGTTGGCTATCGGATTTAATGAGGATGGTACCCGTGCCTGTGTCAGTAACCTCTTTGATCATACCTATAGCATCCTGAGGATTGACGGTGCAAACTCAGAGGTTATCACAACTCAGGATGCAGGAGGGGATTACCCTGTGGATGTAAATTTCAACATGGCGGAGGGACTTTTCTATGTTTGCGATTATAATACGAAAAATGTGGTCAAGATCGATCCTGAAAGCGGGGATATTGTTGAATCCGTAAATCTCAATTATTACGGCGGTGCTTTCCAGGTGGAATTCTTCGATGACGAGCCGGTATTCCTGACCATCGGGACCGACTATGTTTCACCAGGAGTTTTATTCCAGGATACGTTGTTTGAGTTGCCGGGCAGCGCTTCCCATATGAACCTGGCTAAGTTTGGAGCCAACCAGGCGTATGCAGGTGTAACCATTCCTGGCCCGGACTTCCTGAGTGTTATCAATCTGGATGAATCGGTAAGCATCAATATTCCATCAGGGGATGTTGGAAACAATACCATCGTATATCCCAATCCGGCAAGTGATCTGATAAATATTGAATCCGATAAAGCCTTCACAAAACTTGAGGTTTATAATGTTCATGGAAAAAAAGTTATCGATTTGCAACTAAGTACAACGAACTACCAACTGCGAACCACCAACATTTTTCCGGGAACATATATGTTGAGGTTGAAGCATGCGGATGGAAGTATTGCTGACAGGAAAATAATTGTTAAGGATTAGATTATTATTAATTTGGAATTTATTTGAATCAGTTTAATCTGTGCTAATCTGCTTGATCTGTGGCAAAAAAGTATTTACACTATTCCGTTAAGTGTTTTGTTTTTCGCAGGAAGGGAATAATTATCATCTTGTATCTTTTCCTGTTGATGTTTTTTACAAATTGCAAGCAAAGTAAAATCCAGGAAAGCAAATTAAGAGGAAAGGAAATTCCCGCTACAATTTCAGCAATCGTCGAAGCGCTTGATCAAAAGATCATTAAAGCATTGAGGGAAAATGATCCTGATCACGTTGTACATTTATTTTCTGAACAGTTTCCCGGAAAAACAAATCAGGCCAGAATCGACTCTAATTTCATGGAAGCAACAAGATATGTCAGGAATGCGGATTTTAATTACATGGAGCAGATTTACATAAAAAACCCATATAAAAGATCCTATGATACGATTCCGGCAGGAAAGGAAAACAGCAAATTTATCCTTCACAATCACTACAGCAATAAGGAAATGTTTATTTCCCTCATCCGTTTTAATTATTTCTATGATGAAATCCTGTTAACATTGATATATGGAAACGATGGTGACGGCTGGAAACTGAATTTTATGAATTTTGGCATCATCAACATCCTGGGGAAAAATGCAGTGGAATATTATAATATGGCAGAAAATTTCTACGAAAAGGGCCATTTGATCGATGCCTCAAATGCCCTTTACCTTTGCATGCAATGCATAGCCCCTTCGAAACTGTTTTTTCAATACAGGAAGGAAGAAGAGATCCATGCTTTTAATAAGATATTGGCATCGGCAATAAATTCTGAATACAAATTGCCTTTCACCGTTAAACAGGTCAGTTCAGGACCAAAGGTCTTTAATGTATATCCTTACAAGGTCAACGGCAAATATTACCCAATGATCCGCTATCTGACCGATATTAAACTATGGAATTTTGATGAATTG
Organism: Bacteroidales bacterium; assembly: GCA_018401355.1. Lineage (GTDB taxonomy): Bacteria > Bacteroidota > Bacteroidia > Bacteroidales > B18-G4 > M55B132. Next base: position 140 of record JAGYLD010000186.1, on the reverse strand, counting down.
AAAGAGGAGAACAATGAAATTCAAGACGTTATAGAGGAGGTGTTTCCTGGCATAACCAAAAATAATGATCTAATTTATTATCGTGCGATGAATGAGATCCCTGAAGGGGATAAAAAGGTAATGCATTATGGCTTTATACA
>JAGYLD010000185.1 GCA_018401355.1 Bacteroidales bacterium | reverse complement strand
GGATTTTGGATGGAGGTAGGACCATAAATATTAATAATTGCAGAACAGGTGTAAATGAGAGTTATTCCCGGGTTTCACGAATCTTGCCAGATATAAATTTAATAACAGAATAAAGGAGAAAACCATGAAAACATTTAACCGAAATGCATTTATCATCCTTCTGATCATCATTGTTGGTTGCGAACCACAATATAAAACAGGGGAAATGGATAAGGGGTTGATCAATAAGGAAATTAAGCAACAGTTCAATCAACTGGTCCTGGCAATAAACAACCTGGATACTATTGCATGGTCTGAATTTTATAGTAAAGATGAATTCAAATCGGCATTCGTTGGCACAGATTTTTATAATACACGGAGTGAATTTATAAATACCATAGAAAACTATTTCGCTAACAGGGAATACCAGCACCTACAACCCATCGAAATTCATATTACTGCACTATCGCCGGAATTAGCCCTCATGACCAGCCAGGAAAAAACGGAAATGCGTCTGAAAAGTGGCGAAGAAATTAAAGCCGTACATATTTATTCCATGATTTGGAAAAAGGGACAAGACGGATGGAAGATCATCCATTCCAATGAATCATGGATTAACGAGTAGTTTCCCGAACTGCTGCAGTTGATAGCCGGATTCTTAAAATCCTTACGAAAACTACCCGACCTTAATGGCAAACCATTGTGGCATTATGACAAATATTGATTTTGCGGATCATGAAAAAAATATTTACAATAATTATTCTTCTTTCGGGCCATTGTGTTCTGAGTGCACAGGCAGGCCACGATTCACTATATTCAATATGGCAAGACGTAAAACAGCCTGATCTGAACCGGGTAACTGCTTATTATGAATACATCTGCAATGAGATACTCTATTCCAATCCTGATTCTGCCATTTTACTTGCCGATGAACTCATCAATTTTAGCAACCAAAACAACTTCCCGACAGCTTCAGGATTTGCTTATCAAATTGCAGGTCAGGCGAACACATTAAAAAGCAATTTCACACTAGCATTAGAAAATCTTGAAAAATCACTGGCCACCTTCAGGGAGAACGAATATAAGAAAGGAATTGCAAGTAACCTGAACTATATTGGCAATATATACAAAAGGGAAGGCAATTACCCGGAAGCGTTGGAATACCAGGTAATGTCCATAAAAATCAGTGAAGAAATCCGGGATAGGGAGCAAATTGCAAACGGCATGAACAGCATTGGGAATATTTACCAGGCCCAGGGCAATTACCCCAACGCATTGGAATACTTTGAAAGGTCTTTGAGGATTTTCGAAGAAATTGGAGATCCATACGGAATTGCAATGAGCAATAACAACATTGGGATCATCTTCTACAATCAGGGCAATATTCCCAGGACATTGAAACACCTGAAAAAATCTTTGAGGATTTTTGAAGAAATGGGTGAAAACTATGGAATTGCAAACCTTCTCCTCAACATCGGTGACATTTACAAAGAACAGGGTGATTATATTCAGGCAAGGGAAAACCTTAAGAAAGCATTAAAGATCTTTGAAGAAGTCGGTGACAAGCAAGGAATCTCATTTAGCCTGAATAACATGGGTAATATTTATGAAATGGAGGGTGATTATCCCGTCGCATTGGAATATTATGAAAAGGCATTAAAGATCAGGGAAGAAATCGGTGACAAGCAGGGAATTGCCGGCAGTCTTAATGACATAGGTAATGTCCTGGAAAAAGAAGGCAACCATTTGCAGGCTTTGAAATACCATAAAAAGGCATTAAAGATAAGTGAAGAGATCAATGAAAAGAATGGAATTGTGACCAGTTTGAACAGCATCGGACTTGATTATTATAAACAAGGCAATTATCATCAATCGTTGGAGTATTGTAAAAAAGGATATACCATAGCGAAAGGTTCAGGGTTACTAAGCCGGCAAAAGGATGCTTGCCAATGCTTGTACAACACATATAAAAACATGGGGAATGTCAATAAAGCCCTGGAGTACCTTGAAAAACTGCATATCATTAAAGACAACCTGAAAGCGGAAGAAACCATTAAAACTCTTCAGCAAATGGGTTTCGAGAAAAAGGCTTTCGACTTAATTACCGGAAAATACCAAATTGAAAAAATAAAAACGATTGGTGATGCATATATGGCTGCAGGAGGACTCCCTGTTACAACAAATGATTCGGCAAAAAAAACAGTGCTGGCAGCATTGGAAATGCAGGATTTTATAACAAAACGAAAAGCAGAAAATGATGGCATTGATAAGCTTACTTTTGAAATGCGTGTTGGAATTCATACAGGCCCGGTAGTAGCCGGAATTGCAGGAGTTAAGAAATTCCAGTACGATATCTGGGGAGATACGGTAAACACAGCCAGCCGTATGGAAAGCAGTGGTGAGGTTGGTAAAGTAAACATCAGCCATACTACATACGCAATTATAAAAGACGATCCTGAATTCACATTTGAAAACCGTGGAAAAATTATTGCCAAAGGGAAAGGGGAAATGGAAATGTATTTTGTGGAGAATACTTTAAGCCCGGGAAAGGCTGAACAATAAATAATCTGCTATGACAATTAAGCGTTCTGGTCCCTAAACTTCAACAAATGCTCTGTTCGCGGCTCTTTAGGAAACCGGGCTAAAGTCCTGTGATAATTGACATCGCACACTAAACTATAACTATTGAAATTTAATTTGTACTTTTATCTTTTTCAACAGCTTACAGTCAGTGTGCGCTGCATGCTCATGCAGGGCATTTAGCTTCCGTAGGCAAATTGTTTACTGCTACCCTCGTAAGTATGCTGCACGACAAAGAGGTACTGTCTTTTGACGATAAAATTGTAAAATATCTTGATGCAGACCTGATGCACGCTTTGCACGTCTATAAGGGCAAAGATTATTCCGGCGATATCAGCATCAAACATTTACTGAAGCAAACATCC
>JAGYLD010000184.1 GCA_018401355.1 Bacteroidales bacterium | reverse complement strand
GGCAATATTGATGGTAATGATATCCGACACTACGGAAAGCAGTTGCTCACTGCTCTTAATAATTACATCAGCAAAACGCCGCCGTTTATCGTCAGCATAATGCTGATCCTTGAGCAGTGATGCAAATCCGCTGATCCCGTTGAGAGGAGTACGAATTTCATGTGAAAGGTTCTGAAGGAAAGCAGTTTTGAGTTTATCGTTTTCTTCTGCCTTTTCCTTGGCCTTAATCAGTTCAATATTGGTTTCCCTGATCTTTTCATACAATTCTTCAGTCTGTTTCTTTTGTTCCAGGATGAGTGCATTTTTATTCCTTTGTATTAAAAGCTCGCGATAAACCAGGATAAAAATGATCGCGCTGGTCACAAGGATAAACCCAAACCCCTTATATGTCTGAATCTTGCCGATTTGCTCAGCATCCTGGAATAGATTATTGACAATCCTGTCGGAAAAAATGATGTACAGGGCACTCAAAACGAGGTAGATCAAAGCGATTTTTAATGCTTTCCTGTATATCCCTTCTATACGCATACCGAAAAATATGGAATGTATATAGTATCAAAAATAGGGAAAATTTGATGATTTCCAAAACATAACCTATACATAAATTAATGTATGGCTCAACAGGGAAAATCTTATGAACACTTTCCTTTCAGAGCAATCTACATTATCATCAGTAACTGGTTTGCTTTCGAGATGGTTAAATATTCAAATTATAAACCATCACCTTTGATCAGTATCAATTGTTTTTGAGAGTTACTAACAATCCAATTATCCTGTAATCTGACCGACCAATCCACACCCTTTATCAATGTGTCGCTTACTGTCACAGGCTTGCTCAATATAACATATTGCCAGTTCTTTTCGAGGAAAACAGGACCTTCTGCTTCCAGAACACCCCATGATGCAGAAACATATGTATTATTTACATACACAGTTCCTAGGTCGCACAATTCATAGCTGTTCATGGGATCAAAACTGATATTCATTTGTCCCGCCAAAGGAATCTGTAAAGCAGTATCCTCAAAAAACATAGTATTATATGACTTAAGTATTTCCTGTTTCTGAGCGAACAATGCCTTTTCCTCCCGGATGAGATTCAAACCATCATAAGCATTGATCCTTTCTTCAATCGCATAACTCAAATTATCAGGCATATCTATTTTTAATTCTTTCTGAATAAGCAGTGCTATATTGTCCTCCTCTTTAAGCTTTTCCTGCCATTCCAATCCGGCTTCATCAGCCAGATAAGCATAAACGGGACCTGTTTTATAAGCGAAATACCATTGGTATGATCTTTCACCTTCAGCATCTTTTAGCCTTTTGGCCAAAACGTATTTTAAAGTATCCAATGAATATCCTGACAACATAGCCCCGGTATATTCCGCCATTCCCTCATGTTTTTCAAATCTGCCTTCATTTATCAAAGCATCATCAAAAAGCCGGTATCTGTAATTGCGAAAAAGCAAGGCATCAATCAATCCGGAATAAGTGCTATCATCATCCTGCAACAAAGCCATTTGCAGAGCCCTGAATTCAAGTTGCAAATAGATCCTGCCTTCCATTGTTTCCAGGTGCCGGTTATCTGTATTTATAGCAGGTAACCCGATTTCCTTCTGTATGCCATGGAAAGACTCATGGGCCATAATCCATTTTCTTTCACAGGCATTGTTTCCTGGCAGGAAATCCCAGCTTACCATGGTCCACATTTCCCCGTACATTTTCATGGAAGTATTTGCAATACCATATTCCGGTTTCAGAACTGCCAGGAAAACACCATCAGACTCAGTGAAAGTATTATCGTGGTTTTGACTATTGGCCACAAGGATCCTGCTGGCCGGATCCACAAACATCAACCTCATGTTAAGAGTTGTACCCCACAGCTTGCCATCATCCTTTTGTACGATTTCACGAAACTCCTCAAAATAAGCCTTTGCCAATTCAATATCTATTCCGCACCTTTCCTTCAATTCAGCAGTTGATTCCTGAGAAAGCAGGATGCTCGCGTGAAAACACAATATCAATGCAACAAAACAGATCTTTCTCAATTTCATATTACTTGTAAATATTTAGTTTTTAACACATCTGACAGAAAATCCTATCGGACAGTCACTGGCCTGAATATGCATTTGCATCGTGTTATCATGCTCAGTAAAACTACTATTCCAGGAAAGATTATTAAGATATGGCGTTGAACTCCAGTAGTTCCCTGATTTTCCCAGGTCAAGGAAATCCCCGTTATGATTACGATAGCCACTTAATTGTTTCCAAAAAGCGAAAAATTCTTTCTTTTTAGATTCATTTTGTTGATCCAAAAAATCATACAGCACATTCCACTCTTCTTCTGAAGGAATATGATATCCTGCAGGAGCCAACTCCCTTGGATCCATTACAGCATAACAATTATACAATTTTCCGTACTTTTTTCCCATTTCAGGATCATTGTTAAAGTAACACCATGCAGGCTCTTTTTTCTGTGCAGCCTCCAACCATTGTTTTATAGTTGTAGCTTGTTTGATGGTATCCCCATTCTGAAAAGCTAAAACATCAAGATTCTTTGTTATCCAAACCTGTGCACCAATTTGTCTTGTTTCTTCATCAGATGAAGGATTTTGAGTTTTTGACCCCATGCATCCAAAAAAAGTAATTCCAATAATAATCCAATAGCAGCCTCTAAATGTTTTCATTTTAAAGCAGTAGTTTAATTTGTTAATAAATATATTCAGTTGCAGAAAAGCTTAATGTTATTTTCGTTCGAATACTCTACTGTTCCCGTACAATCTATATTTATCCCCTGGTGGTTTATTTGTATCCTATTATCCTTTATGAGCATACAATTATTATCCGGTAAAAAAAATACAAGCTCAGAAACATTCCACACTTGCTCCTCAATTTTAGTTATGGCAGGATAATTCATAATATTGATATGATCATCGCCATTTACCAAACTAAGAACCGTTGTATGAATTATAATTGAATCAT
>JAGYLD010000183.1 GCA_018401355.1 Bacteroidales bacterium | reverse complement strand
TTGGATCAAAGACCCGCTTCTCAACTTCAAATTTCTGATAACTATAGGTAGTGTCTGCCGCGTTAAATGTAATTCTCATACCTTCGATGGGTTGGCTCAATACATCCTCTGCATCTAACCATCGTCGAAGGTCCCAGAAACGGTGTTCCTCGAAGGCGAATTCAACCTGCCGTTCCTTTTTCAGCCTTTCCCGCATCTGTGATTTAGACATTCCCGAAGGATATTTCGCCCTGCTTGTCAGTATATAATTCCTCTTTCTCATATCATAAACCGCATCATACACAGAATCGATCGGACCATACACCTCATTCATAGCCTCGGCATAATTCAAAAAAGCCTCGGCGAATCGGAAGATGATCCAGGGTTTCCTGACTGTGGTTCCGCGGTCGATGTCGACCGAAGGGTCCACGAATTTTTTGAGATAATAACCGGTTTTTGTTGCGGTTGGTGCCGACTGAAGGCCGTCTTTTCCCCCCACGTAAGTTTCCACCTGTCTGCCCTTAAATGTTTCGGCATTGTGTAAAATCGTTACATAAAACCGGTCGTCCCGGTCCTCATAAGGATTGCCAGGATCATACCTGCTGTCCTGGGTAATGGGATTACCATACTTCGTATCGTAGGCATCCACAAGGTTTTGTGTTGGATTGGTATGACCTGATCCGCCATAACCGGTAGGAAAATTCGCCCGTTCGAAACTGTTTTGATTGACCGGCTGCGTAGCAAGAATGACCTCCCTTGAATAGGGGTTTTCAAAAACATATTCATATTTCGACTCCAGGCTGACATTGGGACCCTCCAAATTCAGCAAAAAACGGGCTGCATCAGCAGCTCTTTCCCATTTTACCACGTCATTTTCAGGATTGTTCAACGGACTGGCGGCATACAATAATATTCGGGATTTCAATGCTGCAGGTGCTGCCTTGATTGCCCTGCCCTTATCTGCATCGGTATTGGACTCCGGTAAGTATTTATAGGCTGTGTCGCAGTCCTCCACAATCCGTTCAACCACTTGCTCAAAATCCAGCTGCGGAACAGCATCGACAATTTCAGTTGTCAGAACCTCGTCGACATAAGGAATATTTCCATATCGCTTTGCAAGTTCAAAATGGAACATGGCCCTCAGAAAAACAGCTTCGCCCATCATTCTGGGCCGGTCTTCTTCTGGAATACTATTGGTTTCTGCAATGGTTGTTGTAAGCTTTTCCAGGAACAAATTGGTTTTACGAATACCAGCATAGAAGTGGTCCCAAACATCATCCGGATTCATGGTGGCGTTAACACCCCCATTGTTGAACATGTGAACCAGGCTGCCTGAATACGAATGCTCCGCTTCATCGCTCCCCGCAGCAAGCATAGCCCCGTCATAACGGTTATATCCGGGAAGTAAATTGTTATAAGTATTGAAAAGAAATCCAGGTGCATAATGGACATCTGAAAAGATCTTGTCCTCTGTCAGGTTGATATCCACCTCCTTGTCCAGATAATCTTCACAGGAATGCAAAGAGATGATTGACAGCCCTGTTATGATCATGAATATTCCTTTTTTTATCATCACTTCAAATGCTTTTATGTTAAAACTTCAGGTTTACACCCGCGTTAAAGACCCTCATCACCGGATAACCAGTCACCCCGGCATCAGGTACAACAGGGTCCAGGTTATACTTCATCATTCCGTCCAGGCTGGCCAGGTTATGGGTATTCAGGAAAATCCTGAGTCCACTCAACCCAAGCCCTGACATCATGGTTCCCGGAAGACTATACCCAACCTCAAGATTGGCAAGTTTCAGGTATGCGGCACTTTTTGCCCACAGGGTGGAATTATTATAGTTGTTATTGTTGGTTATGGTAGTAAGGCGCGGATAGGTTGCTTCTCCTTCATTGACTCCTGCTTCCCAGGCTTCATAAGCAATAGCAGTAGCCTTATTGTTATTCTGCAGGATCCAGATACTGTTATTGGTCAACATCACGGTTCGTCCAAACGCACCGGTTACCACAACATTGAAATCAAAATTCCTGTATGCTGCAGTTCCAAGAATTCCCAGGTTCAGCTGCGGAATTGAATTTCCGATCACGATCTCATCCTGGTAATCAATAATATTGTCGTTGTTCTGATCCTTGTACTTAACATCACCTGGTTGCACTGTCTCCAAGGTGTGCAATGGACTCGAAGCGATATCTGCTTCATCCCTGAAGAATCCGACAGCTTCGAGGCCCCAAAGTGCAGATGCAGATTTTCCTTCCCTTCTCTGATAATCTGGTAATCCCTCAGCCTCATCCATATTCAGAACACGATTGATGGCAAAGGAAAGGTTTCCCTGGATGGAATAATGCCAGCTTCCAGAAGTGTTTTTATACCTGGTCATAGCCTCAAAACCACTGTTCAGCACAGTACCGTTATTTTCATAAGGCAGCGATTGACCCACTATAGAAGGTATTATATTTTCCCCTGTTGTAATAATATTGTATCGGTAATGACTGAAAAGATCAAAAGTTATGTCGAGATTATTTTTCATCTCCATGTCCACCCCTATATTTATATTCAATGACTCCTCCCAACCAATATCCGGATTCGGCAACCTGCCTTCATATGCGCCATCGGATGTACCATATCCGGAACCAAAAATATATCCTCCACCGCCATAGAATTTTTCTTCATATGGAAATCTTTCCACTCCCAACTTCCCGTTACCTGTAATACCCAGGGATCCTCTCATTTTCAGAAATAAAAACCTGTCATCCTGCTTAAGAAAATCTTCATTTGAGAGGATCCATGCTCCTGAAAGAGCTGGGAAAAAACCGAACCGGTTTCCCGCGCCGAAATCCTCTGAACCATTATAGGCAAAACCAAACTCCACAAAATAGGTAGACTTGATACCATAGGTGGCCCTCCCGAACATTCCCTGATTCGCATACGCAATATTGTTACCGGCAAGCGTATATTTAGACTGCATATATTTGAGATCTGCAGCCAGGACATTACTCCCGATTTCTCCTGTATAGGATAGTCCTCCAATCGATGTAATCATATAAGAAAAGTCTCCTCCAA
>JAGYLD010000182.1 GCA_018401355.1 Bacteroidales bacterium | reverse complement strand
CGCAGATATTGTTTCACGCAGCCACAGGTTTGGCACTGTTGAAGACAAATACCAACTCATCAAATTCATGGAATACTATAAAACGGCTTATTCCCTTAAAAGGATTGATTATATAGAGTCGATTTTTGCTGAAAATGCGCTGATCATTATTGGACATGTGATCAAAGAAGCTGAGCCGATTGATGGAATGTATATGAGCCTGGGTAATGATCAGGTTAAATATATAAGGAAGACCAAAAAAGAGTACATAAGGTCACTGCGAAAAGTATTCAATGCCAACGAATTTGTAAATATCCATTTTGAGGATTCAGAAGTTATCCGTACAAATGATCCTTCGGATAAAGTTTATGGAATTCAAATTGCCCAACACTATTACTCATCACATTATGCTGATAAAGGGTATCTTTTCCTTATGATCGACCTTAACGATTCTTTAAATCCTAAGATTTATGTTCGGTCATGGCAACCGGAAAAAAACCCCGATGGAACCATTATCGGCCTGAGCGATTTTCATTTTTAGTTTATCCTGTTTACCCACTGCCCACTGCCTACCTCCCCCTCCCTCTCCCCCTCCCCACAAGATACCCCAACACAAAACTTAGCACTGCCGTTCCAATAAGGACAACAATGATAAAAAACAGGTCGTTGATCATGCTTTCTTCCATAAAATTACACAGGAACTGAGATTTCCACCCTCCTGTTCATTTGCCTGCCTTCGGGAGTATCATTTGAGGCGATGGGAAAGTCGTCACCCATAACTTCTACCTGGATTTGCATTTCGTCGATTCCAGATTCTATCAGTTGGGTTTTAATGAACTCGGCCCTTTCCTGGCTGCAGTAAAAATTGGCTTCCTCAGAGCCCCTGCTATCTGCATGCCCATACAAAGTGACTTGCTTCCCGGGGTTTTCACCCAGATATATTTTTAATTGCTCAAGAAAATTGTAAAAATCTTCACCAACTTCGGTCCTGGAACAAGCAAAATCAAAGAATAAGGTTTTAGGTCCTGAATTTTTTAAATACTCCATGGCTTTGAAAACAGGATCGTTGCCAGTTTTGGCTATTTTCAGGCTGGAGGCCTTTTCCATTCCTGTCCAATTGGAAATCTTGGGCATCTTAAATAATCCTGCTTCTTCATCATCAATATCAATTGAAGAAAACATGAATACATGGTTCCCTCTCACTTGACTAACATACCAGTATGAACAACCTGCCATCCAAAACGCGAGTAACAGGGTTAATATAATCACTGAGGTTCTCATCTGATAGATTTTTGGGTTTGACTTGGGTTTATTTGTCCTAAAAAGCAATTGAAATATCAATTCTTATTTTGCTCTTTTAAAACCTTAAGATAATATGTAATCTATCTGAATGAAATATATAGTTTTCAGAATGGTTTGTTAATTATTATATGTGATTTGATTTGTGAAACAGGAGTGTTTTTCTATAACCTTGTTTTACAGGTTTTTATGGGTGTGTAAAACGTATTCGGTTATGTTGATTTCTTGTTGAAAAATAAAAACTACATATCTGTTACCCGTACATTTTTTTCATAGTAGAATTTACAAAATTGGTGGCAATTGACCGTGGCAATATCTTTCTGAGGGAAAAATATGATAGTTGATTAAATTTGCCGGGAATATATATGGCTTTTTTGCCCAGTTTTCCTAAAGCTTTGCCGGCAACGATTTCAGGATCCATGATTGACGGGCCCATTTTTGTTTTTCTTGGCTGAGACCTTAAAAATCCTGGTGTTGCCGTTGCTCCGGCCATACAAGCCATTACATCTATGCCATAAGGTTTCAGTTCCCCGTTTAACGCTTCTGCAAGTATATAACAATAAGCTTTGCTTGCACTGTAAACAGGAACATATTGTGTTCCGTAGAATCCTGCCAATGAGGACATAATGAGAATACCTCCGGAGCGTTTATGTTTAATTTTGTTGGCAAACCACATGGTGGTATGTGTTAAAGCCAGATTATTGGTTGATATTTGGCAGTCTATATCTTCGTGATCCTGATCCATAAAGGGCTTAACAACACTGCAAGCTGCATTATAAACCAATAATCTGCAATCAAGTGATTCACAATCCTGGGCAATGTTTTGCCAGGAATCTTTTAGGGAAAGATCTGAAAAAATCTTTTTCGTTTTAATATTGTATTCTTTTTCAAGTTCAGTAGCAAGTTCCTTTAATGGTTTTTCCTGATAATCAACCATAATGAGGTTAATTTCTCTCTTTGCCAACTGGCTACAATATGATCTTCCAAGTCCTTCAGCAGCCCCTGCCACAATAGCCCATGGTCCATATTTTTCTTTAAAATCAGTCATATTGATTATTTTTGCGATCTTCAATGCGCAAATATAATATTAACCAATTCTATTGAGCTATGAGGATGATTTTATTTGCTTTCCTGGGTTTTTTCCGGTTTTGGAACAAGATATTCAGGAAAATACGTGGGGTTTCCGAGGAAGATATTCATTCAAGGCGCATTATTACAGGAAAAGCGTGGGAAGAGTTTTGTGACCGCCTGAAGGTTGCCGGTTCTGTTTTGCATTATCCTGGTACACCACAGGATCCATTTCAGCAGGCTGAAGGAATTCGTTACCTGACAAGGCTTACCCGTGCTGCCCTGGAAGCATTTGTGGAATACAACGACCCTGCCTTCCCTGTTTTTCGCAGGATGGTGCATGAAACAGTCAAGATGGGAGCCGATAATCCTGATAATCACTACTTCAATGCACAGGTTTCAGGAAATTTTGAATACAGGATCACAGGCAAACGCAATTCTATACACTACATTGGTTTTTTTACCCAAAATGGCAATTATGGAACGACAGGTGGGTTGGCTCCCTGTGGTAAAATTGAGGGTCATGAACTTGTAGTGGATGATGATGGCAATTTTGAAATCATTGTAAGTAAAGAAAAGAAAGGAAAAAACTGGTTGAAAATGGAGGATGACACTTCGCTGGTGATGGCACGTCAGACTTTCCTGGATTACTCCTCTGAAAAACCTGCAGATATTCATATAGAAAACCTTGATGGCAGAGTAGCTCCATA
>JAGYLD010000181.1 GCA_018401355.1 Bacteroidales bacterium | reverse complement strand
TAAGATCCTGCCGGCCATAAGAAATGATTTCTGAAGAAACAACAGGGAGGAAAGGAATGTTCATTTTTTACCACAGAGGTACAGAGGCACAAAGTATTCTTCGTGTCTCTGTAACTTTGTGGTGAAAAAAATTGCACTCTGATGCCTTTAAATGTCAGAACCTCATCAGCAAACCGATTCCAACGGAGATATAGCTAAAATTATCCAGGTCGTTGCCGTAGTCAACCACATAGTTGTATTTTCCGTTCACTGTTGCTCCTATGCTTGCATCTTCATTAAAATATTGTACACCGATTTCCGGACGCAATCCGAAATCCCAGCTATCGTCGTCGAAATACAACAATCCGATCTGTAGTGCCTGCTGTGTATAATAAGCTCCAATTCCTACCTTTGCATAAGGTCTGACGGGGGAATCAGGCAAAAAGGCATAACCACCCTCAGCAAGGAAGTAATAGCTGAAAAGGTCGCGAAATTGCTTGGCCGTAATGGCATTGGTGTTAAACTCAATGGTTTTTCTTTCGGTTTCTTTGAAAAAAGCGGCATACCCGAGGCCTGCACCTGCTGTAACACCGGTTTCAAATTCATAAGTCCCGCCGAACTCTATCCCCCGAAGGCTGGTTTCGTCAATCCAGTCGTTAAAATCTCCGGATGGCATACTGATGTTCCATTCCAGTTCCCACTTTGTGAAAGACTGACTGAATGCAAACGGCACAAATACAAAGGCCAATAAAATGGTTAATATATATTTCTTCATGATATTTCAGTTTTTGTATTACGGATTGGTTTGAAGGTATGGTGACTGTTCGAAGGACTGATCGATCTGGTTGATAAGCCTTTTGTCGATCAACCCGTCGTCGTTGGCAAGAACACCACCAACCAAACTTGCCCAGACCATGTCGAGTTTTTTACTGGTAGTATCGGCATTCTCGAGGTCTGCCATCTCAATGACCAACGCACCTTCTTCATATGATCCCATGTAGTAACCCCATGGATAATAGTAGGAATATCCAGGATAGCCCCAGTAATAAGGGTAATATCCCCATCCCCACCAATAGCCCCAGGAAACAACATAGTTGGTCTGGGTGATAACAGTGACAGTAACCCCAAGATCAGGATCCTGAGTAGAGTCAACTTTTACAAAGTTCCGGGATTGCATGTTGTTGTCAATTCTGGTGAAGACTTCTGAATAATAATCCTGCAAATATGCAATCTCTTCAGGTGTAAACTTGTCGGGATCGAAGTTAATGGAATCAGACATCATATAGGTCTTATAACTTGCAAATTCTGCTTCCCCGTCGTAATGCGTATAGACCATATCCAGATCCGATGTACCGATGTCATAAGTCGGATTCTTGCTGCAGGATGCAAGTATAAGAAATCCTGCAAGGAGCCATAAAAGAACTTTTGGTTGAAGTGTTTTCATATTATTGGAATTAAATTAATAATTGATTTTTCTTTCTTTCTTACCCACCCCCTGTTCCTCCTGCAAAAATAACCCAAATATTGAACAATCTTTCATAAATTGCGTCTTATTCCAATAAACCAGATGATTATGACAACCCAAGCAGATACCACCTGGTACAACCAGAGGTTGATGGATGGCGGGCCTTTGTATACTGAAACAGACTTCGACCACTGGTTGGTGGAACCCTGGAATTCCATCACCAGCCTGTTGGTAGTTGTCTCGGCCTTGTACTGGCTTTTCAGGATAAGAAAAGATTATAAAAACTATAAGTTCATTCTTTATGCCATCCCCTTATTTATCCTGGGAGGCATTGGAAGCTCATTGTTTCATGGCTTCAGGGCTTCGGTGGCTTTCCTGGTGATGGATGTGCTGCCTACCGCCATCCTGACCCTTTCCATCGGGATATATTTCTGGATCAAGATCCTGAAAAAATGGTGGTATGTGTTCTTCATCATAGTGCCCATCTTCGCCCTGCGGTTTGCCCTTTTTGGTTCCCTCCCGGATCATATGGCCATAAATGTTTCTTATGGGCTGACCGGCCTGACGATCATCATTCCCCTGGTTATCATCATGTTTAAAACAAAATTCTTCAAGTGGCAACTGATTATCATCACCATCATCCTGTTTGGACTGGCATTGCTTTTCCGGGAAACAGATCCGTACTCCGGGCACGTCCTGCCCATGGGATCCCATTTCCTCTGGCATGTATTCAGTGGCATTGGCGCTTATTTTATTTTGGCTTATCTTTATTCTTTCAGGAATCGCGAACTAGAGCTTTCCGGGAAGTAAAATATGTCAAAAACGATTTACATCCGCTTTTATGAGGAGTTGAACGATTTCCTGCCGAACAGGAAAAGGAAAGTCCGGTTTCCCTATGAATACATCGGCAACCACACCATCAAAGACATTATCGGAAGCCTGGGGGTCCCCCATGTGGAGGTAGACCTTATCCTGGCCAACAGCAAGTCTATCCCGTTTTCCTACAAGCCAAAAAACACAGATCATATTTCAGTATATCCTGAATTTGAACTGTTCGACATCTCACCGCTGAACCATCTCAGGTCAAAACCACTGCGGGATCCGAAGTTCATCCTGGATGTCCACCTGGGTAAACTTGCCAGGATGCTGCGAATGACAGGTTTCGACACCCTGTATCAAAACGATTATAATGATGAAGAGATCATCAGGATAGCTGAGGAAGGAAAAAGGAAATTGAATCCCGGCTGGAGGAGGGCACCAGGAAATCTTTCAATGAGTTCTTTCAATGCCAGGAATGTGAAAAAGTATACTGGAAAGGATCCCATGTTGATAAAATGCAAAAGATTATTGAAAATCTTGGTCGCCTAATTAAACAGTAAACTTGTACTTTTGTTATAGTTATTACATATGAAAATACATATATTTCATTATCATCTTCATCCCGGGGGCGTAACCAGGATTGTTCAGTCCCAGGCAGCAGGACTCAGGGAAGCAGCTCCTGCCGCTGAGATACATATTCATGTCGGACAATGTGATGAGCCGGAAGCATTTGAAAAGACAGGGGCAAAAGTTCATGTCTACAGTTCACTTAATTACCTCACAGAGGATGATG
>JAGYLD010000180.1 GCA_018401355.1 Bacteroidales bacterium | reverse complement strand
CTTCACCAACTATTTTTACCCGCGGGCAGGTTTTATCCAGCAAGCCGCGCAAAGTAGCCCGCACCGGGGATTCATCGTCGATAATGAGGACTCGAAGCATTTTCTGTATTATTTTTCCCATAAAAGTAGTCAATATTCCTAAAGTACAAGACCGGGTTCACAACAAATTGCATTCATCAAAAATATTATCATCGAATTGTTTTCCTGCCTTTGGCGGATAAAATTCTTGTAATTCCCAGCCTTCACGTCGTTTTGGTGGGCAAGCGTTCAATTCGATGATTTAATTTTTCACGATTTTAATCACCCTTGCTTCGCCCCCTGCCTGAATCCTGCAGAAATAGATACCTGGTGGAAGCTCCCCGGCATTCCAATTTGCCTTATTAGAACCTACGGGAAAAATTCTGGATTCCAGATTATAGGCCAGTTCACCCAGGCTGTTGTAAATATGAATTGATACCGCTGTTGGTTTCACAATCTTAAATTCAATTGAACTATTCCCTGAAACAGGGTTTGGGAATATTTTGGCACTTTCCAGATTTGTATCATAATCAATTTGAGGAAGACCGACATTTATTAATTTATTCTCATACCATGCAATTTTACAATCAACTCCAGAAGCTGATAGAAAATCCATGTCTTCGTCTTTGTCGACATCGCAAGCATAAACAGACCTGGCTCCTGTCACATTTTCAGTTATTAATAGAGAATTAAACTCATTATCCCCAAGATTTTCTAATAAATAAATCTGGCTATTTGAGTTATTCAATCCCTGACCGTACCTTGCAGTAATTATATCTTTGTCATCATCATTGTCAAAATCTTCGCTGTATATAGAATAAAATGAGCCCTGTACAGTTGATGAAATCAAGGTATGTTCAATAAAACTTTCACTTCCATTATTTTCGGCTAAAAAAAGATTATACCATGTGCCAAACAAAATATCTATATCACCATCCTTATCCGTATCTTCACAAAAAATTGACATAATTGAGTAGTCGCCACCCTGAAAAATTAAGTGTTCAGTGAAATTCTCATTTCCATCATTCTCAAACCATATTAACTTCCTTGAATTAGAGCTGAAAGAACATGCCACCATATCGGTATCCCCATCACTATCCAAATCTGTAATCTTTATGGAGGTGCCCTGTAATGGTGGAGTCGATGATAAGGAATGTGTCGTAAAATTTCCATTTCCGTCATTTTCATACCAGGCAAATTTTGGTGCTCCGGAAGTTGCCGATGCTATATCAACATCACCATCGGAATCGATATCGCCTATATCCATTGAAAATACTCTATCCAATTCATCTTTGACTAAATGAAAAGTGAATTCCTCATTTCCATTATTTTCAAACCAGTATATTTTGCCATCGTTATAAGGATAAGGTCCGTAATCCGAAGAAATGATATCAAGATCATTATCATCATCCAAATCAATTGCTTCAATGGAATATCCCCAAAGGTTTAAGGTATCAGTTATGATAATTGGAATGAAATTTTGACTCCCATCATTCTTATACCATGCGATTGTACTATGGTATTTTGATAATACATCTACAAACCCGTCAGCATCAAGATCAACAGAACATACATTTGTTGCCCAATTGGCACTCCGGGTAATTTCAGATTCTGAAAAGTAATTGGAGCCTTCATTGATATATTGTTTAATGCTGCAGTTGCCAGCAGAAAAAAGATCCAGGTCACCATCATCATCTATATCTGATGCATAAACCGATCTGATTTCAGGGTCATCGGAAACAATAGAAGATATTGTAAAATTGTTATCACCATCATTTTTATACCATACAATGTAATAATTGGCATTACTTCCACCATAATGTTCAATTGCAATAATATCTATATCTCCATCCCCATCAATGTCACCAGCATATTCTGCAAATCCATAATTATCTGATATCTCGTATAAACTAAACGTTAAATTCCCAATATTTTCATACCAGGTTGGATGTCCATTTTCTGAAGCAGAAACTATATCAGCATCCCCATCATTATCAATATCTTTAATAAAAACGGAATAAAGGGTAAAACCACTTTCACTTATTAAATGTTCTATAAAAGTAACATCTCCCATATTTTCGAATATCAATAGAGTGTTGCTTGCCATAATTTGCATATTGCTAACAACAATATCTACATCGCCATCATTGTCCATGTCAGTAGCATTGACTTCATTGAAATTTAAATTCTCATCGGTTACAATTATATGTTCAGGCCATATCCAATCGTCTGAATTTTCATACCATATAATTTTAGCACCATAATTATCATTTGACGCTAAAATTATATCCATATCCCCATCCCCATCCATATCATTGGCATGAACACTTGTCCCTCCATAAGCAAAACCGATCAATTCTTGTTCGAAATTTCCATTACCATCATTTCTCCATAAATTCACACCATTGAACTCACAAGCGCATAAAATATCCATATCTCCATCATTATCCATATCTTCAGCGAAGACATCTTTGGCTCCCATTGCTTCGGTTGAAATAACATGACAAGTGTAAGTCGAATACCCATCGTTTTCATACCAGGCGATTTTATTATCGGCGTGTGATGCTGATATGATATCTATATCGGAATCATTATCCAGGTCTGCACAATAAACAGAACTGGCCTCGAGAGCAGCTAAATCTCCTCCAACAATCGTATGTTGTTCAAATTGAATTTGTGATTTAACATTGGGAATAAAAAGAACACAAACTAAAGTGATAAGTGTGAGTTTTTTCATGACATGTTTGTTTTAAATGATTTGAATAAAAAATTTACAACCCTGAAACAGGTGATGAAATAGACTAATGAATTATTCAATCTTAATTATCTTTCTTGTTATCATCTCATTCCCGATTTGTACCCGGCAGGAATAGATACCCCGTGTTAAATCTTTCAAATCGAGCATGTACTCCTTTGGGCCGGGTTGTTGATTTTGGTATTGCCATTTTTTAAGGCAGGCACCTGCAAGGTTGTAAATGCAAATCTCCACCGGATTTTTTGCGCGGAGGTCAAGGGCAACGACTGTCCGGTCCATAACGGGATTGGGAC
>JAGYLD010000018.1 GCA_018401355.1 Bacteroidales bacterium | reverse complement strand
GATATGACAGGTATGATTACCTGGGTAATCCGCAGCTTAAGCCTGAAGTAAATCATGAAGCCGACCTGAAATTCGAATATAAAAACAACAGAGCCGGATACATAGGAGTCACCGGGTTCTTTTCATATGTGAATGATTACATCACAGGGATGTATGTTCCCCCATCTATTGCTAAACCTCAAACTGCAGGTGTTCTTGGCGTCAAACAGTTTGAGAATATTCCCGAAGCTTACTTGTGGGGTTGGGAATTGACTTACCGGTCTCCTGCAGTTTATAATTGGTCAGGAGGATTGTCTGTGGCAAGGACTTGTGGCATCAATCCCGAAGCGGAAGAGTACATCTTTGAAAGTGGCAATCTTCAGGAAATCAAAAAAGTTAATAACGATCCGCTACCTGAAATACCTCCACTGGAGGCCCGGATTGAATTGGATTATAGCTTTTTCAAGGGAAGCCTGGTGCCGGGAATAAATGTAAGGATGGTTGCAAAACAGGATCGTCCCTCTGCTTCTTATAATGAAGAGGAGACACCTGGTTTTGTTACAGCAGGCGCTTCAATGAAATGGAATTTCAATGAGTATCTTACGGTGGCCGGAGGTATCAACAATCTTTTTGATAAAGCATATTATGAGCATCTGAACAGAAGGATCATCGGAAGCATGAAAAACCTTTATGAACCTGGAAGATCGTTTTATGTTAATCTAATTTTTAAATTGTAAGTTATATGAAAATAATGAACATACTTATAGTTTTCCTGACGCTTTCATTACTGGCTTGCAATAAAGAGGAAAAAAAAGATATTGTTTATCAGGTTTCTGATAACAGTACCGGTTTCTTTCTGAATTACAGGGATGTCAAAAGTCACTTGATCAAAACCCAGGTAATCCCTGAAAGTAGAGAAGATGTCTGGCAGTATTCCTTTCAGGGTGAGCAGGGAGATATTGTGTTTATGTCCGCTTTGTATAAAAATCCAACCGATGGAATAAAAGTTCAGATATTCATTGACGGAAAGATATTCAAGCAAGGCTCCAGTATGAACGATACTTTGAGGTATGTCACTGTTTCGGGAACAGTCCCCTTTGAATAAAGCAACGCCAAAGCCACAATATTTGTCTTATGGTAAGGAGTAATAATGAAGAAACTATTTCCATATCTGCTTATTGTCGTGATCTTACTTGTCCTTTCTTCCTGTAAGAAAGAAAGTGAAGAGTCCAATGATATTGAACCAACCGGAAAAATCAGCCTGCATTTCAGACACTATGTTGATGGAAAGGATCTGGTTATAGATACACTTATGTATTTTAATGAAGCCGGAAACCAATATCTCATAAATGAAATCCAGTATTTTATTTCTGATCTCACACTTCATCGCAGCAATGGAAAAGATATTCTTATCAGGGCCTGGAAGGATATTCATTATATTGACACTGACCTGCCTTCAACACATTATTGGGATATCCCTGATGAGATTCCTGCAGGAGTTTATGATTCAATATCTTTTATTTTTGGTATCAGTCAGGAAAAAAACCAGTCTTTTATGTTTGTCAATCCCCCGGAGTCATTCATGTTTTGGCCGGAATATCTTGGTGGTGGTTACCATTACATGAAACTTAACGGTAAATGGGACAATCAGGACGAGATCGTGGAGCCTTTTGATTTTCATCTTGGAATAGGCCAGATACTGGATACTGCCGGACAAATAGTTGGGTTTGTTCATAATGATTTTAAGGTAGGTTTTCCTGATCTTGCTTTCAGCATTTCTGAAAACCAGGTATTGGATTTTACCCTTACTATGAACATAGAGCGTTGGTTTAAGGATCCTCATTTATATGATCACGATATCTGGGGAGGATATATTATGCAGAACCAGGAAGCCATGAAGATCGCCAGTGAAAATGGCTGGAATGTTTTTGACATGGAGGTGACAAAATGAAAAGTTTTTCTGATCACAGGCTATTTTTAATACTGATTGCAGGATTAATTGTCTTTCTGATAATCTCCTGTAAAAAATCTGATGATCCGGAACCACTACCATCAGGATATGAACCTACTCCATACGAAATCGACATTCCTTTTGGTTTTCCCACCAAACTGAATATTCCTGAAGACAATCCTATGACTGTGGAAGGTTTGGAACTTGGGCGTTATCTGTTTTATGATGGAAGGATCTCAGGCCGAACCCATCCTGACTCCATGATGAGTTGTGCCACATGCCATATACAGGAAAACTCTTTTGAATGTGGCATCAACCATCCCAAATATACCGGAGGATATACCTTTGGAGTTACCGGTATCCCAACCCATCATGTTATGCTTCCTTTGATGAATCTTGTTTGGAATCACACCGGCTATCTTTGGAATGGGAAGGTGAATCCCAATAACCCGGATCCCAAATTCAGGAATATTGAAGATCTTGTATGGATGGGCATTGTTGCACCTCATGAGATGAACAGTGATACCAACAAGGCCAAAGCTGTCATTCAAAATACACCCGGTTATCCTGAATTATTTAAAAAAGCCTTTGGATCAGATCAGGTGACAGTTAAAAATATGAGCAAAGCCATTGCACAATTTATTAGAACCCTGATATCCGCCAATTCAAAATTTGATAAGTTCATGCGTGGTGAAGTCCAACTGACAGGCTCTGAGCTAAATGGCTATGTGCTTTTTACTACAGAAGAGGGAGCAGATTGTTTTCATTGCCACGGTGCAGCAGGAAACCCATTGTTTACAACACATTTATATTATAATAATGGGAAAGATTCGGTTTTTAATGATCCGCTGGACCGGTATTCCATTACAGGAGATCCCAATGATAAAGGTGCATACAAAGCTACTACCCTGAGAAATATTGAATATACTGCACCATATATGCATGATGGCAGGTTCAAGACCCTGGAGGAAGTAGTTGAATTTTACTCTCATCACCTGGTTTGGTCTCCTCAAATCGACCCACTGATGCATCATATCGCCAATGGGGGTACCCAGCTTACTGCCCAGGAAAAAGCAGATCTGATCGCATTTATTAAAACACTGAGGGATGAGGAATTTATTGCGAACCCGGAGTTTTCAAAACCTGAGAAATTTCCTGATGAATGATCGGATGGGATTTACTAATACTAATAAGATCCTTCCTGGTTTATTCAAACAATATATTTATCCATCCCCTTTCTCCCTGAATATCCCTTCCTGATAATTCAAGTTCAAGGACTTCATAATCTTCGTTATAATTATGTCCGAGAATTTTTAAATGAGGATTGTCAGAAATGATGGAAACGGTTTCAGGGCAATTGATCTTCAGAATTTGGGTGCCATACATCTTAATTTCAAATTTTAATTTGTCTTCTCCGGCAGAAAAGTCATAGATGTTGTATGTTCCTGCAATATCAAGATAGGTTTGCATTGGGGCATGCTGTTTTTTTAGCTCAAGTGTGTATAATTTTTGTTCTAATGGGGGCAGGTAATAATGACGGTAACCGTTTACATCGTGAAACGTCCTGATTGATTTACTATCCAGGATCAACAAGGGAATTTCCCCAGCCTTGTCAAATTCAACAGCCAGGACCATATTCCCGGGAGATCCATTATTTTCATATGCTTCATCAGGCATTTTTCTGTTATCAATAATGTATTTCCCGTTCTTTTTTTTAGAGATGGTTGTATAGTGTTTATAAAGCCATTGTGAATGTAACTGCTCTGTATTTTTTGCAAGGTAGAAACCCCTGCTGGACTGGATTTTTGACAGGTAATCAATCCATGTTGCAGTTGTCCTATGCTGAGTGGAATCATTTAAAGACAAATAATTCGTCCAGTGCGATTCAACAGGGTATGTAGTGAAGTTGTAGATGTCATCAGAGGGGCGTGCATTGAGTGCATCCCATTTTAATCCGTATTTGTCCCTGTCTATTATGTGAACCCCGTGGTCGAAGCCTCCGCCATAAGTGTCAGGTGGATTTTGATACCTGATAAGGTCCAGTTTCAGGTTTACATATTTGACACCATTGTCTTTTAGTATTTCTCCCAGACTGTATCCATTTCCTGTATTCCAGTAATATGAATGGGCAGTAGGCACAAAGCTTTCAGGAAATGAATGGCCGTTTTCCCGGCTCAAACCATATTGTGCCATAATTTTCCTGAAACATTCAAAATGTCCTCTTAATGTATCTTCCGGCCAGGGATGGCGGTCTTCAGTATTGTAGTATTCTGCACGTACCCGCCTGCCGCTGTCCCAATATTCATGTCCAATGCCATGCATGCCAAATTCCAGGAAAGCTGTATTCTTAACCAGATAGTTCATAGTTCTGATCTGTGAACTGTCTATATTAACTGAATTATCCCAATGTTTACCCATCCAGGTTGTGGTTGGATAACGAGCACAAATGTTTTCCCTGTCCATTTCCCCCAGGATAAAACTGCCCTGGAAGCGAATACCGAGTTCTTTGGCAATATCTACGATAGGATAATAATATTTGGTATCCATTTTGCGGTCGAGATTCAACCGGTAAGGACCATTGATGGATTCCAGGGATGATCCCTGGTTCCATCCCATATCATCTATAACCATAGCAAATGGCCTGGGAAAAATAAGCGGTTCCTGTGGGTTTTTGAGAAAAGTAAATATCAGTATCAGAGGGAAAACCAATCCGAGGATTAATAAACTGACATTGATGACAAATGATCTGGAAGGCTTGCTCATGATAAAAGTTTATTGGTTTTGAGATGATATAAAAATCCCTGTAACTCAAAGATAAAGGATTTTTGTGTTACAGGGATATGGCTTATTAGGATTTAAAACTCAGGGCTGACACCCAGGTTATAGAAAACAAATGACCACATATCCGTAGCTTCTTCGATTCTTTTGGATGTAGGTTTACCGGCTCCGTGTCCTGCTTTGGTTTCGATCCTTATAAGTACAGGGTTTGGCCCGTCATTTTTTTCCTGAAGCGTTGCCATGAACTTAAAGGTATGTGCCGGAACGACCCTGTCATCATGATCTGCTGTAAAAGCCAGGGTTGCCGGATAGCTAACTCCTTGTTCAATGTTGTGTAACGGGGAATAGCCCAACAGGTAGTTGAACATGGTGCTGTCGTCCTCACTCGTTCCATAGTCGCTTGCCCAGGCCCAGCCAATGGTAAACTTATGGTAGCGGAGCATGTCCATCACTCCTACAAAAGGTAATGCCACTTTGAATAATTCAGGACGCTGTGTCATACATGCACCAACGAGCAATCCACCATTGGATCCGCCCATGATACCAAGTTTATCTGATGAAGTATATTTTTTATCTATAAGATACTCTGCTGCTGCAATGAAATCGTCAAATACATTTTGTTTCTGAAGTTTGGTGCCTGCTTTGTGCCATTCTTCTCCATATTCTCCGCCACCTCTGATGTTTGCTATCGCAAAAATGCCTCCGTTCTCCAGGAAGATGAGCCTGCTGATGCTGAAATCGGGCGTGACGCTGATGTCAAAACCACCGTAGCCATATAAAAGGGTTGGATTGTTACCATCCATTTTGATGCCTTTTTTGTGGACAATAAACATAGGTACTCTCATACCATCCTTACTTTCATAAAACACCTGTTCTACATTAAATTCGTCACCATTGAAGTCTATTTCAGGTTGTCTGAAAACTTCTGACTTATTTTCCCTTATGTTGTATTTGAAAATGGTTGTCGGATATGTAAAGGATGTAAAGCCGTAAAAGGCGATATTGTCTTCAGGTTTGCTGCTGAAGCCTGCCAGTGTGCCGAGGGTGGGCAGTTCAAGGTCATGCTGATATTTGCCGTCAATCGTGTAGATCTCAGTTTTGCTGTTGGCGTCTTTCATATATTCTGCCACGAGCATACCGCCTGCAAGGCTGGTGGAGGTTAATACTTCGTCTTTTTCAGGAAGTATGGTTTTCCAGTTTTCTTTCGATGGATTTTTGCTGTCAACAAGCACGACTCTCTTCTTAGGTGCTTCAAAATTGGTAGCCATTAAAAATTTATCGCCAATATTATCTATGATACCATAATCATTTTCAAAACCTTCGGCTATCATGATAAATTTACTGTTCTTTTTATCCAGGTCTTTGAAATACAGCGCATTGCCACTTGTGGATTCTACTTCGTAAAGTATGAGGTATTTTTCGTCTTCAGTAGTTCCTACATAGTAATTTCTTAAAGGATAATCTTTGTTTTCATAGATCAATTTATCATCAGCCTGGGAAGTCCCGATCTTATGGTAATAAACTTTATGAAACTCATTTTTGTCGCTGAGTTCTTCGCCTTCTACAGGAGCATCATAGGCACTGTAAAAGAAACCATCTCCTCTCCAGGAAATCCCTGAAAATTTCACCCATTCGATATGGTCATCAAGTAATTCTCCGGTTTCGATATCTTTTATGTAGATCTCGTTCCAGTCTGATCCCCCGCGAGCGATCTTATATGCCAGGTATTTACCATCGTGGGATACCGAAGATCCGGTGTAGGCTACAGTACCGTCTTCCGAAAGTGTATTCGGATCCAGGATGACCCTGGGTTCTCCATCCAATCCTTCCTGGATG
Source organism: Bacteroidales bacterium (assembly GCA_018401355.1). Taxonomy (GTDB): domain Bacteria; phylum Bacteroidota; class Bacteroidia; order Bacteroidales; family B18-G4; genus M55B132. The sequence continues at coordinate 32,977 of JAGYLD010000018.1, read as the reverse complement.
TAAAGGACGCTCTGGTTCTGCAAACCATCATTTTTGGAGAAGAAATAGTATTTTCCTTCACGGTATGGTAAACCGTATTTGGGATAATCCCACATTTTGGTAAGCTTTTCCTGGATCTTTTCCCGGTAGGGGATTTCAGAAAGGTATGCTTCTGTGACGATATTCTGAGCCTGGACCCAGGCTTCCGTTTTCTCGGAATTGTCGTCTTCAAGCCATCGGTAAGGATCCTGCACGTCAGTTCCAAAATAATTGTCAATTTGTTGCACTTTTTCTGTGACGGGGTAGTTGACCTTTTTGGCCCCTTCCTGACATCCTGCGAATATCATCATAATAAGAATAAAAGATAAATAAAATAATTTTTTCATGTTTTTAAGGGATTATGGTTTATATTTTCGTTGATAAACAGGTGCTTGCCAACAGGATTCAAAAATAAATAAATAAGTGACAGAATGATTAATAAATGACATTAAGTTTTGTGTATGTGTTGAAAGCTAGGAATCAGGCTTCAGGATTTACATTCGGAAAAGGATTGAAAAAGTTTATTCTTTTTTTCAGAAACAACAAGATTATGTTTTACCAAAGCTTTGGAACATGCATTTCTTGGAAAGGTAGTAAATGTATAAAAGTATCAACCCAGGTGAGCCAGGCCAGCGGGATGCCCTAGATTCCAACAGCTCCATATGATTTGGAAGCAGGTAGCAGGCAGGTATCGCGACATAAAGTAGATACCAATGACCATTGGTACTTCCTCGTATCTCCTGCTACTCTCATAACCCCACCGACAGCGAACATGGCAGTAAAGGTTATGTAAAACGGACTTACAATCAGGTATTCGGCACGATCTTTACCCTCTGCATCGGATGTAAAAAACCTATAATGTTTTTTGCAAAATACAATGTTAATGATGGATATGGTAACAGCAAGCAAAGACGTCATCCTGAATGTAGCAATCAAACCTGTTTTGATACGGTGGGGTTTATTGGCTCCCAGGTTTTGACCGACGAAAGTGGAAAATGCTGCAGCAAAGTTCATTGCCGGCATAGCTGCAAAGGTCAATCCTGAAAACAACACTATAGGCAGCCACAGTTTCCGTGCCAAATGGATTCTAAGCCAGTACATAACAGTCATGCCAAGGCAACAAAGGCTTGCTGAAACCCAATGGGAAATCCGTACGGATGTTTTTTATGGATATGTCACGGACAAAATACAGTTTCCTCAGGATAGGTTTTATACAGTGGAAGTTTTTGTTAAGATAAATAATGGCAGTCGGCTTAACTCCGCCCTGGGCAATTATCGTAGCTAAATGGCTGCTCCTGCCACTCCCCATCCAAATCCAACAATGAATAACAGATCAAGAACAATGTTTGTTATTGTTGATATGATCATGAAATAAAGGGGTGTTTTGGAGTCGCCAAGCCCTCTGAGAATGGCACTGGTTGCGTTGAAACCGAAAAAAAGTAACATTCCTGAAAAATATATCTTCAGATAAAGGCTGGCCTGGGGAATAACATTCTCAGGAAGCTTAATGAGCCTGAATATAGCATCACTCGATAATATACCAACAACCGATATGAAAATTGAAGCAAAAAATATAAAGATGTAAAGGGTGTCAATGGCCTTTTTTACTTTTTCAATGTCCTTCGCACCGTAATATTGAGATATGATGACAGTTGATCCGATAGCGATTCCAATGATCAGTGAAATCATCGTGAACAGAATGGGAAAAGATGCTCCAACAGCAGCCAGACCCTCTTTTCCGATGACGTTTCCAATGATAATGCTGTCAACAACATTATACATCTGCTGAAATATATTGCCCAGCAGCATTGGTGTTGCGAAATGCAGTATCAGGCGGCTTTCTTTACCTTTGCTCAGGTCTTTCATGCAAAGTCTTGTTGAATGTTCATTTCTGCCATTCTTAATTGTAAAGATAAAAATCAGGGCACTAATGTAATTAAAACATTGTTTGTAAAATTATTGCCATTGACACCCACAGTCTGACAAAGAACCTATAATTTTGTTGAGAATCCATGTTTTCATAATATTATGCGAAAAATTGGAATATTGCTTTTACTATTTTTAAATTTATGGGTCAATGCCCAGGGGCCTGAAAAAAAACATGCTTTTTCTTCTCCGGTTGATTTTAAAATTTTCCTTTCAGGAACTTTCGGAGAACTCAGAACAGATCATTTTCATTCAGGGATGGATATCCGTACCAGTGGTTCATCAGGTCATCCAATAAGGTCTGTTGCTGACGGACACATTGCAAGGATAAAAGTATCTCCTGGTGGTTTTGGAAAAACTCTGTACATATCACATCCCAATGGTTATATGTCTGTTTATGCTCACCTTGATCAGTTTAACAAAAATATTGAGGAATATGTCAGATTGGAACAGTATCGCCAGGAAAGTTTTTCTGTAAATCTATTTCCTGAAAAGGACAGATTTCCTGTAAAAAGAGGACAAATCATTGCACGTTCCGGAAATTCCGGTTACTCCTTTGGTCCTCACCTGCATTTTGAAATACGGGATGATGATACCCAGGAACCTCTTAACCCGCAACTATTCGGGTTTCTGAATGAAGACCGGGTTCGTCCCATATTCAGATCCATAAGGTTATATCAGCAGGATGATTCACTGAAAGGTTATTTAATAAACCCAATGGAATTCCGTGTGAGAAAGAATGGTATCCGGCAGTTCCTTGAAGAAAAAGATACCATTTATGTTTCCTGTGATTTTTACCTGGGCGTTGATGTTTACGATCAGGCAAACAGGACTGCTAATAAAAACGGTATATACAGCCTGACGGTTTTAATTGATTCAGAAGTTTTTTATGATCAACGAATGGATCGTTTTAGATTCGGGGATACAAGGTATATAAACAGCTTGATTGATTATGGAGAATATGTTAAAAGTAAACGGCGGTTTATAAGAACTAAAGTAGATCCGAATAACAAACTCAGGGTTTACAGAAAGATCCATGATGATGGGATAATTAAACTGAAGGATGATCAACCTCATAAAATTTCCATTATTGCATCTGATATTTCAGGAAATAACACAGAATTAACTTTTTTTGTTGCTAAAAAGGGAAATCCTGACAGTTCATTGTTTGTTAAAACCCAGGAACCTTTAACCCTTCTTTCCTGGAGGGATGAGACCGTAATTGACACCAATAATATGCGGCTCGAAGTTCCTGCATATGCTTTGTATGATCATGTTGATTTTGTTTATACTGTTGAAGATCAATGTGATGGATATTTTTCTCATATTCACACCATTAATAATAATGCAATTCCCTTGCATAAGTACGCAGGTCTTTCTTTAAGGGTAGTTGATCTTCCAGATAGTCTTCAAAGCAAGGCTGTTTTGGTGAGGCTGGATGAGGAAGGAAATCCTGAAAGTGCCGGAGGGGAATATTGTCAGGGATTTGTTAATGCACGCATCAGAGAATTTGGGAAATATGCTGTTGCGGTGGATACAACCCCCCCGGAAATAAAAGTCAAAGATCAGGGTTTATCTATTTTGAAAACGGGTATGATAAGATGTTATATAACGGATGACCTTTCAGGAATCAAATCATACAAAGCTTTTATGAACGGGGATTGGATATTAATGGAATATGACCTGAAGAACGATATGCTGATATACCGGAGGGATGATATGCTTAAGCCAGGCATAAATGAATTTGTCCTGGAAGTGGAAGATGAAAAAGAAAATAAATCTGTTTTTACCCTAGAAATACATAATTAGTCATGCAGGATAAAATTAGAAATGTTAGCTTGGAAAAGCTAAAAGAAAGGGAAAAGGAATTAAACTGCTTATATGATGTAGAAAAGTTCCTTCAAAATGATGAACTTGCTTTAAAGGATATTTTTCGAAAAGTTGTTGAGGTGATACCCATGGGATATCAGTATACAACAGTTTGTGAGGCAAGGATAATATTTGAAGATGAGTCACACATCACACCTGATTTCAGGGAAACAGAATGGATGCAAAGTGCTGATATAGTTGTTGATGAGCATGTTGCTGGAAGTGTGCAAGTAGCATATACTCAACTCATCAGGCTTCATCGGGGCAGTGCATTTCTGCCTGAAGAGCAAAAGCTTCTTAATACAATTTCTGGGAGCATTGGAAGAACTGTTTTTAAGCGGCAGCTTATCTCATCACTTGATTTTCTTAAAAAGTCAAACGACAAGATTGTTGAGGAATCGAACGGAAAGATGATTTTAGGGCCGGAAACCGATGAGCACTGGAAATGGAGAAAAAAGATAGCTGAAAACATTGCCCGTTTGATGAATCTGGAAAGATTTGGTGTTAAAGGATTGTATTTGATCGGAAGTACAAAAAATGCAACTGCCGGTCCTGCAAGTGATCTTGACTTTATAGTGCACTTTGATGGAAATGATGGTCAAAAGACGGAGTTGAAAGCATGGATGGAAGGATGGGGATTATGCCTTGATGAAATGAACTATGCAAGGACAGGATATCGTTCCAACGAAAGCCTTATTGATGTTCACATAGTTACAGATGAAGATATTGAGAATAGGGACAGCTATGCTTCGATGATCAATGCTGTAAGTGACAGGGCCAGGCCATTGAAATTGAATACATAACCATATGCATAATTGTTTTTTTGTAACCGATCTTCATGGCAGCGAAAGCCGGTATAATAAACTTTTTGCCTTAATAGAAAAGGAAAAACCGCTGTATGTTTTATTGGGCGGAGACCTTTTGCCTCATGGATTTGGAATAAAATCGGATTACGATGATTTCTTTCAGGAATACTTGTTGAAAAATTTTCTTTTATTAAGAAAAAATATGAAGGGTCAATACCCTGAGGTTATGGTTATTCTGGGGAATGATGATCCACGGGTCAATGAACAAAGATTTCAAATGGCAGAAAAGGAAGGGGTCTGGAAATATTTGCATATGGAAAAGCATGTTTCAGGCGATTTTACTTTTTATGGGTATGCGCATGTTCCTCCTACGCCTTTCAGGTTAAAGGACTGGGAAAGATATGATGTTTCCAGGTATGTTGATCCTGGCTGTATCCATCCTACAGACGGATTTTTTTCTGTGGAACCGGAAGTCGATATTGAATACGCCAGCATAAAAAGCGATTTGGAAAAACTTTCCAATGGGGATGATTTGTCAAATGCTGTTTTTTTATTTCATTCACCGCCATATAAGACGGACCTGGACAGGGCTGCTCTTGATGGTCAGTCAATAGATCATGTTCCACTTGATGTGCATGTGGGAAGTATAGCAATAATGCGGTTTATTGAAGAAAGACAACCATTGTTGACACTTCATGGTCATATTCATGAATCATCTTCGATAACCGGGAACTGGAAACAGTCATTCAGGAAAACTACAGCCATTAATGGCGCATGGAACGGGAAGGAATTATCTCTGGTAAGGATAGATTTGAGTGATCCTGAAAAAGCTGTGAAAACATTGGTGTAGAGAGGTGCTGAGTTATAGAGCAACAGCACCTTATTGCTTCCGGATTCTTTTCTTCGTTTTTTGGATTTTTATGATTATAGGTTCAGTAAACTGGCTTCAAATTGGAAATAATCTGTCAGGTCCCTGAAGCTGAATGACGTTAGTTGTTTTGTCCTTCGAATGGTACAGGTCCTGCATTCCAGTAAAGAATGAATTTGTTCAAGACAACTATTCTCAAACCCATCGTGTTCAAGGATCTTGCTGACCAATCCCATCTCCAGGGCTTTTTCAGCACTTACCTTTTCAGCCAATTGAAATTCAAGGGCACTGGAATGTCCCAGATAATGGGCGAGGAAATATGGTAAAGCACCTGATGGGTACAATCCGAATTTTTTATGCGCCATAATGATCTCCGACCCCTGGGTGATATATCTGAAATCAGCTGCCAGGCTGGATCCGAAAAACGGCGTAACAACATCACCATTAATGGCAGCAAAAGATAGTTTATGGTAATCTATGATGCCCTTAATTATCTTATTAATGATGTTTATTTCCCTGAAGCGTGTGTTTTTTTGAATAAAATTTGGGTTAACATTCTGATCAGGTTGATGATCATGCTCAATGATCTCTTTTATAAACTTGTCATATTCTTCTTCTCTGAAAGATCCCGGCTCGTTGATCACTAATAAGGCCTTTATTTCCGGATCGTATTCAGTTTTTTTAATGTAATCCAGGATCAACTCGCTTTCTTCAAGGTCAGTAACCAGGTCGAAAACATCACTTTTTATTTTGATAATGGCTACCTGATTATCCTGGTAAGTCTTAAAAGACTCTCTGTCAACGTTGTAATCCATATGTCCGAATGTTTTATAATGACATACCAAATTAACAAAATAATGGATACCTTACAAGGTCAAAATAAATCCCTGTTGATTTGCTTTAATGTATATAATTATATTAATTTTGATTTACAGGTGCATAAGTAATTTCCGGATAAAGTATTTATTTTAAAGATCATGAAACCTAAGGTGGATCATACTGAATTTGGTTGCATTACCATTGATGGTGAAAAATATGATCATGATGTCATTATTTCTCTTGATGGAACTATAACCAGGAGAAATAAAAAGCTGTCCAAAAAGATTTTTGGAAATTCCCATAAGATGTCTGGGGAAGAAGCACAATTTATTTACCAGGAAGGTGCAGAAATTGTTGTTATTGGAACCGGACAATACGGTGAATTGTGTTTGACAGAGGCAGCAAAGGACTATTTTGACAGTTGTAAATGCAGAGTAGAAGCCATGAATACAAGAAAGGCCATTGTGTTTTATAATCATTTGTCAAATGATCGTGTTGTGGCCATGTTTCATGTAACATGTTAATCAACTTATAGCTGAAACCAGGTATCTGTGAATCTTTCCTTTCTGATTTTGCATCGGTCTTTTGCAGCAGATAACATTAATTCTCCTTCCTGAATTTTGAATGTATAAATTCCTTCATCTTTATTGCAAAGATCTCTGTGGTTTTCAAGACTTATGTATATCTTGTTGTTGTCCAGTCTGATTGATCCTTTCCAGGGGTCCGTATCTTCTACTGAAGGAAAGTCAAGAGTGTAATTACCGTTCTGATCGATTGAAAGCATGGCACCGTCGGCCCGGCTTACCCAGGTTTTGCCGAATGGAGAAATTCCCGGTATAACTTTAAACTCCGAAGAACTTTTTAAAAACTCCAGCATTTTATGTTGCAGGCCCTCCCATTCATCTCCCATCCAGAAATAAGGTCCCAATCCCTCATAACTGTATACCTCAATCATTGGGTTCTGCTTTTGCATCCATTCCGGAAGACCGGGGGATGTTAAGCGGTTGACCCGGCTGTGTATTGCCATCGTTGGCATGTTGAGCTTTGATAAATATATTACTTCAAAGCTTTCCAGGTTTCTCAGGTCATTTTCTGTTCCGGCTTTTCTCAATGATGAAGGAGTTATTAAATCAACCCATTCTTTTAGTTTCTCCTTTTCTTCTTTATTGTTCATCAGGTTGGCAGCGATTTTTGCACTTTTGCTTTTTTCATAAAAAGTTGACTTGTTGAGCATACGGTTCATATATGAAGTGGGCTTGTACCTTGCTGCAATGATGTTAAACCAGCTGTTTAAGCCTTCAGAATCAATAAAATCAAATGGTTGTCCATTTGTTTCAGGATGATATAAAGAGGAGGCAGTGCTTCTCAGGTTGGCATCCTGAAAAATAATTCCTTTGCATCGATTGGGATATTTAGTTGCAAAATAATAGGCCACGGGGCCTCCAGTTGATGTAGTGATGATGTAAACCTTTTGTTGGATTTTCAATGCATCCAGGAACTCTTTGATCAGATCAGCCTGGTCCTGAAAAGAGGGGCCGGAAGAAAGGGGAGTGCCTGGATATCCTGGCCTTGAAGGACATATTACCTTAAATCCTGATGAAGCAAAAGGCTTAAATACATTGATAAAATCCCAACCAGTGAAAATTCCATGTAAAACAAGGATTACATCACCTTCGCCAATACTAGCGTAATGAACTTCACCCATGGGAGTTTCAACAATCATGGCATTTTGTTCCAAATGGTTCTGCGCATTGTTTTTCCAGGATGAATAAAAGAGATAAGACACAACAATCAGGACGATTATTATAATGGCCAAAATGGCCATAAACCTATTGGCCCTGCTGTGTTTTGCTTTTTTTGCCGGTTTTCTTTTGGATGTCTTTTTTGCCATGGGATGGTATTTTTGGTAAAATTACTATGAATCCTTTCGCATATTCAAATTTCTTCTTCCTAAATTATCAAATAATGTTTGTTAAAAAAGTTTCATGCAATTCTATGGTCAGGGCGCTAAATCCTATTTTACTATCTTTGTCACCATGGAAGAAATGATTTTAATTCTCGATTTCGGATCTCAGTACACTCAGCTTATTGCCCGTAGGATCAGGGAGTTGAATGTGTATTGTGAAATCCATCCTTACAATAAGATCCCTGAAGCGGGACCATGGATAAAAGGGGTAATCTTATCAGGTAGTCCATCTTCAGTTAGAGATGACGATCCACCCATCCCGGATCTATCTGGTATCAGGGGTAAATATCCTGTTCTTGGCGTTTGTTATGGTGCCCAATATGTTGTTCTTGAAAGTGGAGGAGATGTGGAAGCCTCTGCCATCAGGGAATATGGAAGGGCAAATCTTTCACACATTGATGGTGACAATCCATTGACAGCAGGCATGACAAAGGGATGCCAGGTATGGATGTCTCATAGTGACACCATGCGTAAACTCCCCGAAGGGTTCAGGGTCATAACATCCACCAATGATGTTGAGGTTGCGGGATATATGAGTGAATCTGAACCAACTTATGGACTGCAATTCCATCCGGAAGTATACCATTCTACCGAAGGTAAATTGCTGTTGCACAATTTTGTGGTAAATATTTGCAAATGCAATCAAAGCTGGACTCCAGGTTCTTTTGTCGATGCAACAACCGCTGAATTAAAAGATATCCTGGGTAAAGAAAAGGTCGTTTTGGGGTTGTCAGGAGGTGTCGACTCATCTGTTGCTGCACTATTGTTGCACAAGGCTATTGGAACCAACCTTTATTGCATTTTTGTAGATAATGGCCTTTTGAGAAAATATGAATATGAATCTGTACTTGACTCATATAAGTCGCTCGGGTTAAATGTCAGGGGAGTAGACGCGAAAGAACAATTTTATGCGGCCCTCAATGGTGTAACCGATCCTGAGGGAAAGCGAAAGGCCATCGGAAAGACTTTTATTGATGTTTTTGATCAGGCTGCTCATGAGATCACTGATGTGCAGTGGCTTGCACAGGGGACCATTTATCCCGATGTAATTGAGTCTGTTTCTGTAAACGGCCCTTCTGCAACCATCAAGTCCCATCATAATGTAGGGGGGCTCCCAGACTATATGAAGCTGAAAATAATCGAACCCCTGAAATCGTTGTTTAAAGATGAAGTACGAAGGATAGGGAAAGAGCTTGGCATGCCTCCTAATATTCTGGGAAGACATCCTTTTCCTGGCCCCGGACTTGGAATCCGAATACTTGGTGAGGTGACAAAAGAGAAAGTCAGAATATTACAGGATGTGGATTATTTGTTCGTTGAAGGATTAAAAAAATATGGATTATACGATGAAGTCTGGCAGGCTTTAGCGGTATTGCTTCCTGTGCAGTCAGTTGGTGTAATGGGCGATGAGCGGACATATGAGAACGTGGTCGCTTTGAGGGCTGTTTCATCCACTGATGGAATGACTGCAGACTGGTCCCACCTGCCCTATGAGTTTTTATCGAAAATATCCAGTGATATTATTAATAAGGTCAGGGGGGTTAATCGGGTCGTATATGATATTAGTTCAAAACCACCTGCAACCATTGAATGGGAATAATATTTGAATCATGATTAAAATCAGTTCCGGCACCCGGATAACATGGTCTCTGGGTTTTTTTGCCATCTTCTTCAGCTTTTCCATGGCTTTGGCTCAAAGCAATGTGGAGAAGTCTGACATTATTGAGAATTTCGATGGCAAAAGTTATTATATGCATACCATAGTACAGGGCAATACTTTGTATTCTCTGTCGAAAGTTTATGGAATCCCGATTGAAGAAATCAAGTATGAAAATCCCGGACTTACAAATGATCTGAAGATTGGACAATCAATCAGGATCCCCATTGTCAGTCGTGATGTTGAGGTTGCAGACGAAATTCGAAAAGATGATTATGATTTTGTATATCATGTTGTGCGGGAAGGAGAAACCTTATCAACGATATCCGGAATTTACGATGTCAAAATTGAAGATATCAGAAACCTGAACCCGGATGCCGGAAATTCAATAAGGCCCGGTCAATATATTAAGATTCCTGTTATACCAAAGGAAGAAAAGCAGGAAAAGCAAGGTGTTTCAAAGTTAATAGAGCACGAAGTTGAAAATGGTGAAACCTTGTATGGTATTTCTAAATTTTATGGTGTTGGAATTGAGGAAATTAAGAAATACAATCCCGAAACTGCAGAGGTGTTGAAAGCCGGAATGATCATTTACATTCCTTACAGGGAACCGGAAGAGGTAGAGCAGATCAAAGATACACTGAAGCATATTAAACATACAGTTAAAGCGAAAGAGACCCTTTACAGTATAGCCTTAAATTACCGGGTAAGCATTGACAGCATCAGGGCTTTGAACCCGGGACTCGTGGATGAGATTTACCAGGATGAAGTGTTGAAAGTTCCTTTTCCTGAAATGGAAGCTGAATTTATAAAGCATACAGTGGAAAGAAGAACCAGGCTTAAAAAGATTGCAGAGAGGTATCAACTGGATGAAGATATTCTTGAAGATGCCAATCCAGGGGTGGGACGCAGGGCCAGGAGGGGAGACCTGATCATGATCCCTTTGCCTGAGGAAGATGTGGAATTGCCTGAGCAATATCAGGAGGTCACACCCGGTTTGAAAAAAATCCCTGAAGAATTATTGCGCCTTGTAGACCTTGACAGTGTCCGCTGTCATCAGAAACAATTATATAGTGATAATTTGTACCGGGTTGCCCTGATGCTGCCATTATCTCTTGAATATGCGGATTCTCTCACTATGGTGAAAAGGACAGATAATCCGAAAAAAAATTATAAAAAACCGTTCAATTTTATCCAGTTTTATGAAGGGTTTATAATGGCAGTTGATTCCTTATTAAATGATGGCTTGAGGTTGAAGCTTTATGTATATGACGTTGACGAAGACTTATCAAAAACCATTCAGGTTTTGCAGCAACCTGAGCTACGAAACATGGACCTCATTATTGGTCCGTTGTACTGGCGAAATTTCAGGATGGTGTCGAATTTTGCTGAAATGTATGGGATCAATATCGTAAATCCCTTAACCCATAGAGATGAAATACTGGATCATTCACAAGTTTTTAAGTTGACTCCTTCCGACAGTAACCAGTTGAAGACAGTTGAAAATCTCATTAAACGGAATTTCCCGGAATCTAAAGTGATCCTGGTCAGACATAACAAATATCAAAATGAGCATTTCCTTTCTGACTTGAGAAGAAACCTGGAAATGGGCCTGGACGAAAAAATATCTGTAGCAAATTCATTTATTGATCAGATCATAAACGAATATTCTCTGGCAGATACCACTCTCCCCAATGGTGAATTCCTGGAAAGTCTTACCATCGAAAACATTATGTTATACCGGGATTATATTCAGGAAAATATTCAGGACAGTGTTACTTTTCAAAACCGCGTTGATGAAATAGTTTTTACGGAAGATGGTATTGAAGGCCTTAAGTCTCATGCTTCAATTATCAGACCGAATGTTGTTGTCGCATACTCTGATAACAAGGCTTTTGTTTTCGAATTGTTGACCAGGCTCAATGAACTGAAAGATACATTTAATTTAACACTGATCGGATTGCCTCATTGGGATCAGTTAAGTGGTTTAGAAACAGATCATTTGCTGAATCTTAATGTACATATCCTGAGTAATGATCATATAGATTATGAAGATGAAAATGTGAAGGAATTTGTCAGGAAATTTCGAAGCATGTATTATACCGAACCCGACAGGTTTGCTTTTGATGGCTTTGATGTCGCGTACTATTTTCTTACAGCTCTTCACAGATATGGAAGGGATTTTGAAAGCTGCCTCCCATATTATGATGGTGATTTGATCCAGACACGCCTGGATTTTCACTTTAACCCAGGTAAAGGTTTTGAAAATACATTCTGGAATATTGTTAATTACAGATTTTATTCTCCAATTTTAATAAATGAACGATAATATGACATACCGTTCAATTGATGCCATCATTAAAAGTTTCTGGTTTCCGATAGTAATTGTATTTCTTTTCGTTTCCTGCCATAATGTTGAAAAATCATTTTGGCCAAACGGAAACATAAAATCCGAATTATCTTATAGGGGTGATATGTTGCATGGTAAGGCAACCTGGTATTTTGCAGACGGAACCAAAAAGTATGAAGTAAACTATATTAAAAATAATCTCGAGGGAATGGCTATTCGCTGGTATGCTAACGGGAAAAAGCAATCTGAGGAATTTTACAAAAACAATATGCTCAATGGACCTTCCATTGAATGGAATACATATGGGTTTAAAACCCTTGAAAAGCATTACAGAAATGACACCCTTCATGGATTATATAAAATATGGTACAATAACAGGCAGATTCAGATAAGTGGCCAGTATTACAAAGGTTTATACGATGGCAAATGGTTGTACTATGATACTTATGGAAATATAGTCGGAGAAGGAAATTACACATCTGGATCTGGTGAGCAGAAAGCCTGGGATGCTCAAGGAAATCTTATCCGAAGGATCCAATACAAGAATAACAAAAAGCATGGAAAAGAAATTTTCTATAAACAGGGAGAGATCATGAAGGTCATAAGATATAAAAATGGCAACATGGCTGAATTTCAGAATGAACTAACCGATGAATAACCGTAAGCCGTTGAAAAATATTTGTGAAATTATTTGGATTTGTTGTTTTATTCCGTTTAAATTTGCACTGTTAATTTTTTAACAGTGTTAATAATTAACGTGTTTACATATAAATGCTTTAAAACCTTTGCGCTATGAATCTTGAAAAAATTATGAATGAGCTGGAGAAAAAGCATCCGGGTGAGAGCGAATATCTTCAGGCAGTGAGGGAAGTATTGGAATCGATTGAAGAGGTGGTTAATGAGAATCCCCATTTTGAATCGGCAGGTATTATTGACAGGTTGATTGAACCTGACAGGATTTACACATTTAAGGTGCCGTGGGTAGGTGACAATGGCAATGTTCAGGTGAACCTTGCATACAGGGTACAGTATAACAATGCCATTGGACCTTATAAGGGTGGGTTACGGTTTCACCCCAGTGTTAACCTGAGCATACTTAAATTCCTTGGCTTCGAGCAGATCTTTAAAAATAGCCTGACTACACTGCCAATGGGTGGCGCAAAGGGCGGCTCGGATTTTGATCCAAAAGGAAAGTCTGATGGTGAGATCATGAGGTTTTGCCAGTCATTTATGCTTGAGCTTTGGAAAGTCATCGGACCTCAAACCGATGTACCTGCCGGTGATATTGGTGTTGGTGGCCGTGAAATTGGATACATGTATGGAATGTACAGGAAACTGGCACGTGAAAATACCGGTGTTCTCACTGGAAAGGGTGTCAATTGGGGAGGAAGCCTTATCAGGCCTGAAGCTACAGGGTATGGCTCTGTTTATTTTGCAAAGGAGATGCTCGCCACGATAGGAGAGAATATTGAAGGTAAAAAATTCTGTCTTTCAGGATTTGGCAATGTGGCATGGGGAGCTGCAAGAAAGATCAATCAACTGGGAGGTATGGTTGTTACCATTTCAGGTCCCGATGGATATATTTATGACCCGGATGGTATTTCCGGAGAAAAAGTTGATTATATGCTAGAACTCCGTGCGTCTAACCAGGATATTGTTAAACCATTCTCATATGAGTTCCCAGGCGCTCAATTCCATCAGGGTAAGCATCCATGGGAAGTGCCTTGTGATGTGGCCATTCCTTGCGCTACTCAGAATGAGTTGAATAAAGAAGATGCTGAGAACCTGGTGAATAATGGTTGCAAATGCGTAGCTGAAGGTGCCAATATGCCAAGTACACCGGAAGCCGTGGAGGTTTTCCTGGATAACAAAATACTTTTTGGACCTGGTAAAGCAGTAAATGCCGGTGGCGTTGCAACGTCCGGTCTGGAAATGTCTCAGAATGCTATGAAACTAAATTGGCCTTCAGAAGAAGTAGATGACAGGCTGCACCACATTATGCAAAGCATACACGAACAATGCGTAAAGCATGGAAAAGAGGAAGATGGATTCATTAACTACGTGAAAGGTGCGAACATCGCCGGTTTCTTAAAAGTTGCCAACGCGATGCTGGATCAGGGTGTAATTTAACACCAGAATACTGCTTTATTCATAGCTCCCTTTTTCTGAAAGGGAGCTTTTTTTTCATTCAATGATAGCTATGGTTTGCCAATGATTAGAGGATTTCGTAGTTTTTGCGGTCAACTTTCAATTTTTTTCGGCTGGCCGAGGGCATCCGGACTGAGGACATCACCACATACTTTGTTGCCGGAACATCCTTCTTTCTCGAAAACGGCAATTCTCATGCCTTTTCCTGAAAGCTTTGCAGCACAAGCCAATCCTGCAGGACCTGCTCCTATTATCGATATGTCGAAAATATCATTCAACGGTTTTAATTAAATTGCAGAATGCCATTTTTGGATATGTATTGGTTGCGTGGGAGGGGGAAAGAAGGGAGAAAGGAGAAGGGAGAGGGGAGAAGGGAGAAGGGAGAAAAATCTGTGCAAATCTGTGTAATCCGTGGTGATTTTTTTCACCACAGATTACACAAATTAACACAGATTATTGGGTTTTATTGGACTATTACTTTTCTTGTAACGCTTCCTTTATCGGTTGAAAGGCGAACAAGGTAAACACCATTTGCAAATGTTGAAGTGTTGATTTCCAATATGTTCCCAGGATGTTCTATACGATAAACTTCCTGTCCGAAATGATTGTATATGGTCACCTCTGCAGTATTCAGTTCGGATTCGATATACAGGTGATCGGTTGCAGGATTGGGATAGATATTAATGCTGTTTTGCATGACTTCCTCAATGCTTACGGAAGATTCTCCCAATATAGCAAAAGAAATGTCATCAATCGGGTTCATATCAAAACCATCCCATTGATAAGCCAGGCCGTCTCCTTCAGGTGAGGATAGCCAGAGATACCAGCAATCTGGTGAGGATAGAGAATTTCCCTGAACTGAAACCCAACCTTCACTAAGATCAACAGGGGTTGGGAAATAATACCTGTAATGATAAAGAGGTATTTGCATGGAACCAAGGCCATAATAAATGTTGGTTTCAATCCTCTCCAGTGTTGCATTATATGATGCTACTTCTGATCCCGGCATACCTGCATCATCCTGGTAGAATTTAATAATGAAATCCATTGGATCCTCGCCATCACATACATGCCATGTACCATCGTTTTCAAGGTTTATTCCAAGAAACTCGATTCCCCGTATTACGTTTGTGGAGGTAAAATTGTCATAAACAAGATAAGCCTCTGTAGCATTGGCATCACTGGTATATGCGTTCCAATATTCACTCGGATTGGCAGGAAACTGGCTGTACAGAGGATTATCTATTAACCAAAGCATTTCATTGTTGGTGGGGTTGGATTCTCCTTCATCGTATTGTGCCGATACATAAAAATTGTATAACATGAAATCTGTCAGGTTCAATGAATGATTTGGAACATTGGGTTGATCAATGACATTGCCATTCATATAGAAGTTAAAATCCTGGAAGACCCTGTCATTATGAAATGTAAATTGGCTTTCAGGAGGATTTGGCGCAAGCTTAAGGGTGTAATTTTCATCATTACATGTACTGCAGTTTGCACATTCTCCGGTTTCAGCAAAATACTTCCTGTATTCTGGTTGGTTTACCGGTTGGAATGCAAAACCGTCTGTGACCGGACTGATTTTAACAAAATCGAAAAATCCCAGACCCCCACCTGCTGAAGGGTCGTAAAGTTTTAGTCCGATTTTTCCCGAATTATAGGTGTCGTCATACCAGGTATTTTCATAAATCCCATTGAAATAGACTTCAATATAGCCGTTTTCACGTGCAATTCTTACGGTGTTATAATTATTTAATCCCGTATTCAGATTTGGACTTATAGTTATGTTTTGAATAAACGTAGGACTTCCGTTCTCAAAAAGTACAATATTATAGCGACCATCTGAACAAATGATCAGGTGATAACCATTCATCCAACCACCATTATTATTAATATTTGACGGATCTCCATGAAAATAAATTCCAACGTTACATTCATTGCCTGTGTTCTTTTTCATTTTGACTTCCATGTCAAATCCTGAGAAATTGTAATTATAAAAGGATGAAGCTGTTTGATAATCAATATTTTCAGCCACATATTCACCCGGGTCAATATACCAGTCACCGGTTACCGGTATCCAGTTGTTTGCATCATAGATGAATTCCTCATCAATGCCGTTCATGGTTGCGTATTTCCATTCAAATTCAGCCATCTGGGATCCCGGGAAATAATCCATTTCAAGATCATCGGGTGGGAGATAGGTGTTGAAGACCAGATTGTCCAGAACCAACACATTTCCACTGAATTGAATGGTAACTTTGGCAATCCTTTCTCCGGCAACAGATATCAGTTGCAGATTACTAGCCCCCGTTAGTTGATCAAAGTCCAGTAAGTTATCCAATTCATCGTAAGCAAACATTTCAATGGTACCTGCGTTTGCTGAGCCGGCCAGAATTTCAACATAAGCTACCGGAGGATCAAAATAAATGTCCTCTGGTCCTTGCGGTGTTCCTCCATTGGCTAAGGTTGATCCTGTATTGAATGCCAGGAAGTTCGGTGCGGAATATCCTGTGACTCCAAAATTAGAACCCTCATCGAGTACCGCCCCGCCATCATCTGGAGTCGGTCCCCAGAATGTAATCCCATAGCCTGAATATTCGTAATTAAGAGGATAAACAGCAGAAAATCCAGTAGGTACACCAAACATATCATCAAAATTGATTTCTGTAAAAACCCTGTTGGTAAAAGATTGATTCCTGGAAGGGATCCCCTGGACAAAAGAGTTTTGACTGGCCTCGTTTGCCGGTTTAACAGCTTCTTGCACAAGTATTCCTGCCTGATAGTATTCCCCGGCTTCCTGTGCACCGGAAATATTTAAAAGAAATAACCCCAGAAATAGGATTGTGAGCCTTGTAATTGTTTTTTTCATGACAAAAGGTATTAGTTAATAAATATTATGCTATTCGATATTAATAAATAATTATCTTCTTTGTAATGCTACCTTCGCTGGTAGAGAGGCTCAACATGTATAAACCGGCAGCGAATGCAGATGTATTTATTTCCATATTGTTGCTCCGGTATTTTTCACGATAGACTTCCTGACCAAAATGGTTATAAATGGCAACCTCCAGTATCTCCATTTCAGATTCAATATAGAGACGGTTTGCGACGGGATTAGGATAGATCCGGATATTATCTTCAGGAACTTCTATGATCCCAACGGAAGATTCGCCTAAAATGGCAAATGATGCGTCGTCAATAGGGATCATCACAGATCCATCCGATTGGTAAGCCAAACCGTCACCTTCAGGGGAACTCATCCATAAAAACAGGCAATCAGGAGTGGATTCGGAAGTGCCCTGGACCGACACCCATCCTTCATTTAGTTCCACCGGACTTGGGAAATAGTACCTGTAGTGGAAGAGCGGCGCATCTCCGTTATTGAAGGTAAATATTACATTGGTTTCAATTCTTTCTATCGTAGGTGAAAAAGAAGCTATCTCTGCTCCCGGTGAGCCTCCATCATCTTCATAGAGCTTAATGAGAAAATCCATTGGATCTTCATTGTTACATGTTTGATACGATGACCCGTTGAATTCAAGATTTAGTCCCAAAAATTCAAGTCCATAGATGCTTTCAGAGCTGGTGAAGTTATCATATACTGTCATGGGTACCAAAATGTTAGCATCACTGATATGTGCAACCCATGCTTCAGAAGGATTGTAAGGGATCTGGCTGTATAATGGATTGTCGATAATCCATAGCAGTTCATTGTTTGTGGTATTTGATTCACCTTCATCATACTGTGCCGTAACGTAAAAGTTATATAACATGAAGTCTGTCAGGTTTAACGAATGGCTTGGAACACCGGTTTGGTCAATTAAATTGCCGTTCATATAAAAATTAAAACCCTGGAAAGCTCTGTTGCCGAAAAATGTAAATTGATTTTCAGGAGGGTATGGGGCCAGCTCAAGTGTGTAATCTTCCGAAGTGCATGAACTGCAATTGGCACAATCATCGTTTTCAGTATAAGCTTTCCGGTATTTTGCCTGGTTCACCGGCTGGAATGTAAATCCGTCAGTTAAAGGATTGATCTTTACATAATCGAAGTATCCTTTTCCGGCTCCCGGACTACCATCAAAAAGCTTTAATCCGATTTTTCCTGAATTATAGGTGTCGTCATACCAGGTGCCCTCCGGAAAACCATTGAAGAACACTTCAATGTATCCATTGTCACGGATGATTCTGATGGTGTTATATGTGTCGGCTCCTGTATTCAGGTTTGCACTGAAAGTTATATCCTGAATCAAAAAATAACTTCCATTTTCATAAAGGACAATATTATAAGTACCATTATTGCATACAATTAAATGATATCCATTCATCCAATTACCGGTATCATTAATTTTGGATGGGTCTCCATGGAAATATATTCCAACATTGCAACCACTTCCCTGACTTTTTTTCATTTTGACTTCCAGGTCAAAACCGGAGAAGTTATAATTATAGAATGAAGTTGCTACCTGAAAATCTATATTTTCGGCAACATACGTTCCCGGATCAATATACCAGTCACCGGTTACAGGGATCCAATTGGAGGCATCATTCATAAATTCATCATTAATTCCGTTGATGGTGGCATATTTCCATTCAAAATTCGCCATTTGAGATCCCGGTAAATATTGCATCTCAAGGTTATCGGGTGGAAGATAGGTGTCGAAAATAAGATTGTCCAGAACCAAGATGTTTCCACTGAACTGGATGTTTACTTTTGCAATCCTTTCTCCGGACACAGACATCAGTTGTAAATTATCAGACCCTGTTAATTGATCAAAATCCAGCAGGTTATCCATTTCATCGTAAGCGAACATATCAATAGTGCCGGCTGCAGATGAACCAGCAAGTATTTCCACATATGAAACGGGAGGATCAAAATAAATGTCCTCTGGTCCTTGTGGTGTTCCTCCATTGGCTAAGGTTGCTCCTGTATTGAACGCCAGGAAGTTTGGTGGGGAATACCCTGTTACTCCAAAAGAGGAACCTTCATCAAGTATTGCTCCCCCATCATCTGCAGTCGGTCCCCAAAATGTTATCCCATATCCTGTATATTCATTATGAAGCGGAAGAACAGCGGAAAATCCAGTAGGTGCACCAAACATATCATCAAAATTGATTTCAGTAAGCACTCTGTTTGTGTTTGAATTGTGACGGGACGGGATTCCCTGGACAAATGAATTCTGATTTAGCTGTTTTGTCTGCTTAACAGCTTCGTTAACTTGTTGTCCTGCCAGGATATTGGTTTGCGCATCCTGTGCATATGAAAATAATATCAGACAAATGCTTGTCAGCATCAATGTAAACCTGGTAATTGTTTTTTTCATGATATAATTATTATTTAATAAAAATAATTTTACTCGATATTGGATATGAAGGGTAATTGTAAAATGGAATAGATAAGTGGTTAATTGGCTGACATCCTGTCATTATTATGCGTTTTAAGGATGATTTATGGGCGTATAATCCAAAGTCATTGTAAATATACGATAAATTACATAAGAGTTCAATATGTACGATATGATTATTTTGTTAAGAATAGAATAATCCAATAATACATGGCTCTGTATAATTTATTAATTTTGCAGCCTGAAAAGAATGAAATATTATGTTTGAAGGACTAAGTGAAAAGCTGGAACGATCGTTTCAGATATTAAAAGGGCGTGGTCATATTACAGAGATCAATGTAGCAGAATCCGTGAAGGAAATTCGCCGTGCATTGATAGATGCCGACGTAAGCTATAAGATCGCCAAGCAGTTTACCGACCAGGTAAAAGAAAAAGCACTGGGACAGGATGTGCTGACTGCGGTTTCTCCCGGGCAGCTTATGATTAAGATCGTAAGGGATGAGATGGCAACCCTGATGGGGGAGGAAAAAGCAGACATTAACCTGAAAGGCAATCCGGCCATTATCCTTATCTCAGGATTGCAGGGCTCCGGAAAAACAACTTTTTCCGCTAAGCTGGCCAACTTCCTGAAAAAGAAACATTGGGGAAAAGCCCCATGATGGTTGCCGGCGATGTTTACCGGCCCGCCGCCATTAGTAAAATTATTTCTAAATTCTTTTAAAGAGATTAAGAATGCTTCATTATTATTTTCTTTATATTTTACTTGTTCAGTAGAAGTATATACAGAAGAGGGGAGCAAGGAACCTGTCAAAATTGCTAAAAACGCCATCAAGCATGCCAAAGATAAAGGTCACAATGTGGTAATCGTGGATACCGCCGGCCGTCTTGCCATTGATGAGCAGATGATGAACGAGATCTCATCATTAAAAGATACCCTGAATCCCCAGGAAACCTTGTTTGTGGTGGACTCCATGACCGGACAGGATGCGGTCAATACCGCCAAAGCTTTCAACGACAGGCTCAATTTCGACGGCGTTGTCCTGACCAAATTGGATGGAGATACCCGCGGTGGTGCTGCCCTTTCTATTAAATCCATCGTAAACAAACCCATTAAGTTCGTTGGTATAGGTGAGAAAATGGATGCCATCGACATGTTCTACCCGGGACGTATGGCCGACAGGATCCTCGGCATGGGTGACATTGTTTCACTGGTTGAAAAGGCCCAGGAGCAATTTGATGAAAAAGAGGCCCAACGGCTGCAAAAGAAAATTGCCAAAAATCAGTTTGATTTCAACGATTTCCTGAACCAGATCAAGCAGATCAAAAAAATGGGGAATGTTAAGGACCTGATGGGTATGATCCCGGGAATGGGAAAAGCCATAAAAAATCTTGATATTGATGATGATGCATTCAAAGGCATTGAAGCCATCATATACTCCATGACCCCGGAAGAAAGAATTAATCCCAAGATACTGGACGGCAGCAGGAGGAAACGAATTTCAAGGGGAAGCGGCCAGGATATCCAGGAAATAAACAAGCTGATCAAACAGTTTGGTGAAACAAGCAAGATGATGCGCATGATGACGGGATCTAAGGGCAGGAATATGATGCGCATGATGCAAAATATGAAAAATGTTCCCAAGCCATAAAATATGAAGAATATAACATGAAACTTATCGATGGAAAAGCCATAGCTGCTGACATCAGGAATGAGATCAAAGCAGAAGTGGCGGCAATGATCGATGCCGGCCGGGATGCACCACACCTGGCAGCGGTCATTGTGGGTGACAATCCGGCCAGTCATACTTATGTCAACAGTAAGGAAAATGCCTGCAGGGAAGTGGGAATAGTGTCTTCTGTTTATCGTCATGATAAAGATACCTCTGAGAAGGAATTGCTGGAAATCGTTGATTTTCTGAATAATGATGATGATATTGATGGGTTTATTGTGCAACTTCCTCTTCCTGAGCATATTGATGAGAAAATGATTATTGAACGGATTAGGCCTTCCAAGGATGTGGATGGTTTCCATCCGGTAAATATTGGCAGGATGGTTCAGGGAAAATCTGCTTTTATCTCAGCTACTCCATTGGGAATACTTGAATTGGTAAAACGAACCGGCATTGAAACAGAAGGCAAACATTGTGTGGTTCTGGGCAGGAGCAATATCGTCGGTACACCTGTCTCCATTCTTTTCTCCAGGAAGTCGAATCCGGGAAATTGTACTGTAACCGTTTGTCATAGCCGCACTCAAAACATAAAGGATATCACTTTACAGGCTGATATACTGATCGCTGCCATCGGCCAGCCCGAGTTCGTTACAGCCGATATGGTTAAAAAGGATGCCGTTGTGATCGATGTTGGGATACACAGGATCCCTTCAGAAAAAACCAAGTCCGGCTTCAGACTGATCGGTGATGTGAAGTTTGAGGAAGTGTCAAAGAAGTGCTCCTTCATCACCCCGGTTCCCGGAGGTGTCGGGCCAATGACGATCGCTTCATTGCTGATGAACACCCTGAAAGCTGCGAAAAAGGAAATTTATGTTTAATAATTCTTTCCATATAAAATTATTGTACCCTGGAGCTTTCATCCTTGTTTTGTTAATGATGTTCCTGTTAGGGAAGGATTCAAAGTCACAGGTTGCAGGATGTACTGATCCACAGGCCAATAATTATAACCCTGTGGCAATCATTAATGATGGTTCCTGTGAATATGAGCCCACACCATATAATCCCCCTGTGTTGTTTAATCTGCCAGGCCAAATCAATGAAACATCAGGTTTAATCTATTGGGATAATGGGTTATGGTCGCACAACGACTCCGGTGGTGACCCGATATTATACAAAGTCGATACTTCCACAGGTGAAATTATCAAATGGGTTATGATCGATAATGCACTAAATGTTGACTGGGAGGATATTGCCCAGGATGAGCAATGTATTTATATTGGAGATTTTGGTAACAATGCAGGAACCCGAGATGACATGAACATCCTGGTGATTAATAAGGAGAATATACTTTTGAGTTTCTCTGATACAGTTAACATCCTGGGAGAAGAAATCTGGTTTTCATTTGAAGATCAAACAGTTTTTTCTCCAAATCAGAACAACCATAATTATGATTGTGAAGCGATGATCGTAGTAGAAGACAGTATCTATCTGTTTTCAAAGAACTGGGTAAACAGGTACACAAGGCTATACAGGCTGCCTAAAGAACCGGGTACTTATCAGGCCGTGGTCCTTGACAGTCTGAATGTGAACTGTCTGGTTACCGGAGCAGATTATTTTGAAGAAACAGGGTTTGTTACTCTAACAGGTTATAATTTCTTTATTCCCATGTTCTGGATGCTCTGGGATTATCAGGGTCATAATTTTTTCTCAGGCAATAAACGGTTAATTAATATGCCGGCCTTACTGGGTGCGCAAACAGAAGGTGTCAGTATCACAAGTGGGGATGATCTGCTCATTTCGGCTGAAAAAACCGATCTGTTTGACCAATCGGTATATGAAGTTGATTATGGTCAGTGGGTGGGATCAGCTACTTCGATTGCAAATCTGATCCCAACAAAAAGTGAAATTAAGATCAACCCCAATCCTGTAAATGATAAACTCATCATTGAGACACCGGGTATTGAGGGTTTGGAGCCGGAGATAGCCATCTATAATCAGATGGGCTCAGTTTGTGATATCATGTACCGTATTTTTACTAAAATGGAGGATAAATGCAGGACCACAATTGATGTAAGTCATTTACAGGAAGGATTTTACGTCGTTAAGGTCCAATATGGTCCCGTGTTTAAGACAGGAAAACTGATCAAAAATTGAAATCCACAGATCCATCAGTAACATCTGGCAGGTACCTGCCAATCATGGAAGAGTTTTACAGCTTGCAGGGTGAAGGTTTTCATACCGGCAAGGCGGCTTACTTCGTCAGGATCGGTGGTTGTGATGTCGGTTGCCATTGGTGTGATATCAAAGAGTCATGGGATGCTTCCGTTTTCCCGCCTGTGAATGTAGACGAAACTGTTGAAAATGCTTTAAAACATAAAGCCCGGTCCGTGGTTGTTACCGGAGGCGAGCCATTGATGTATAACCTGGAATATTTTTGCAGGCAGTTCAGAAAAAATGGATTTTTGATTTTTCTGGAAACTTCCGGATCACATGAGCTCTCAGGGTTTTTTGACTGGATTTGCTTATCACCAAAAAAGAACAGCCCTCCTTTGGATAGTATTTATCCTTCAGCTGATGAACTGAAGATCATTATCGAACAGGAAAATGATTTTCAATGGGCTGAAGATCACGCGAAAATGGTAAATAACGATTGTTACATCTTCCTGCAGCCTGAATGGAGTAAGTCAAAACAAATGATGCCCGTCATCGTTGAATATATACAAAACCATCCCCAATGGCA
This sequence comes from Bacteroidales bacterium, assembly GCA_018401355.1. Taxonomy (GTDB): domain Bacteria; phylum Bacteroidota; class Bacteroidia; order Bacteroidales; family B18-G4; genus M55B132. Next base: position 8,795 of record JAGYLD010000018.1, on the reverse strand, counting down.
GATATCTTTGCAAAGTCACAAATACATGCGAATCCCCTGATCAAACGGAAACAAATTTTACCAACAGTTTGCTTTGTTGTGTTACTGCTGATATTGTTTTCAGGGTCAGCTTTTCCCCAGGATTTTAAGGAACAGGATTATACTTCTTCGAAAAAGGCCTGGAAATATATGTTGAAAGCCAGGGATGCATTCAGGGAGCAGGATCTTGAAGCAGCTCTTGAGTATGCCGGTCATGCCAGTGAAGAAGACACAGCCTTCCTGCTTCCATACATCCTGAAAGGGGATATCCTTGCCGAAATGGAAAGGCTGGAAGAAGCTTCAGCGTATTATATAAAAGTAACACAGATTGATCCTGATTTTGATCCTGCCATATGGTTTGTTCTGGCAAACCTGGAATTTGAAAGGGAGAATTACAGGAAGGCAAAAAGCATTTACGAGGTATACCTGGAAAAGGCTGCCCTGGCACCTGTCCAGGAAAAAGCCGTACAACAGGCGATCAACACATGCATCTTCAGGGCAAAGGCACTTGAAAACCCTCATGAAATTAATCCAAGGCGTTTTAAAGGGGGCATAAACACGGATGCTGATGAATATGTGAATTCCATTAGCACAGATGGGAGTGAGTTGATCTTTACCAGGAAAGAACCGGATCCAAACCTCAGGGACCGGTATCGTGAACGTGTTTTTCTGTCGACAAAAAACGATAGTTTATGGTCCGAGGCCCTGGAAATGGACGAATTTCTGAATAATTTCGGAAATATTGGCGCTGTTTCTTTTTCCCCTGACGGACAATATCTTTTCCTTACAGGATGTAATACCCCGGGCGGTTTTGGTAGTTGCGACCTTTATTATACCAGGAAAATCGGAGAGAAATGGGATATGCCACGAAATCTCGGGCCTGCTATCAATACAGGTTCTTGGGAATCCCAGCCCTGCCTGTCAAGCGATGGGAAGACCCTTTATTTTGCCAGCCACAGACCCGGTGGGAAAGGTAGTTCCGATATATGGAAGTCGGTGCTGATGCCCGATGGCACATGGAGCCGGCCTGTTAACCTTGGAGGAATGATTAACACTTCCAAAGCGGAAATGGCCCCTTTCATTCATCAGGATGGAAGAACCTTATTTTTTTCATCAAAAGGTCATACGGGTATGGGAGGCTTCGACCTTTTTGTAAGCAGGATGGATGAAAATGGTATTTGGACAGCCCCACAGAACCTTGGTTATCCCATCAACACCGATTCAGATGAAATCAACCTGATAGTCGGAGTGGGAGGTGTAACCGGATATACAAGCATTGGCAGCGATCGTGAAGATGGTATGTATGATATATACGAGATCCGTATCCCCGATGAATTCAGGCCGCTTCCCGTGACATTCCTGAAAGGGATCGTCTATAACGCCAAAACGAACAAACCACTGGAAGCATCCTTTGACCTTATTGACCTGAATACAGGCAACAGCATTGTTCGCTCCCTTTCTAATCCCGTTAATGGTGAATTTTTGGTTTGTTTGCCCTCAAATATGGAATATGCTTTGAACGTCAGCCGTCCGGGATATCTCTTTTTTTCCGATCATTTTGACCTGAAAAGCAATACCAAAGTGCATGAACCTTATGAAAAGGATGTGCCTCTTATGCCCATTGAAGCAGGTAGTAAAGTGATCCTGAAAAATATTTTCTTCGATACCGACACCTATACCCTGAAAGATGAATCGATCATTGAATTAAAGCATATCCTTCAGTTCCTCAATGATAATCCAACAGTTAAGATCGAAATCAGTGGGCATACCGATAATGTCGGGAGCTATAAATACAACAAGACCCTTTCTGAAAACAGGGCCCATGCCGTATATGATTACCTTGTTTCGAATGGGATTGATCAGATCCGTCTTAGTTATATTGGGTATGCTTACGACCAACCAATTGATACCAATGAAACTGAAGAAGGAAGGGGTTTGAATCGGAGGACAGAGTTTAAAGTTATTGATTATTAGATTTTTATGATTTATTTCTCTGGTTTATATGTTATTTGAGCTTGTTTTGTTCATGCTGTTTGGGTGAAATTTTATCAATTTGTATTTATTACATTGTTATTTTTATATTAATCCAATCAAATTAATTTGTAAAAATTAATCGTGAATAATTAAATGGATTATATTTGCGCGCCCAAATTAAAGCAGGACAGTTTTTATGAGATTATTGGGCTTGCCCCAGTAAGAATATACATACATTTTGCAATTGGATCATTTAACTTAACGCCATGAAAAACAAATATATTGATCTGATAGAACAGACTTTCGATTTTCCACAGGAAGAGTTCCATGTTGAAGAGAACCAGTTATTTTTTCACAATATTCCTTTATTGGAAATCATCAAACAATATGGAACACCATTAAAAATAACATATCTGCCCAAGATTGCAGAGCAAATACAAAAGGCAAGACGTTGGTTCAATGTTGCCATGGCGAAGGCTGATTACCAGGGAGAATACCATTACAGCTACTGTACGAAAAGTTCTCATTTTTCATTTGTGCTTGAAGAAGTTCTGAAAAATGATGTGCATATCGAGACTTCTTCGGCTTTTGATATCAATATTGTACAGGAATTGTTCGAACAGGGCATGATCAAAAAGGATAAGTATATCATTTGCAATGGTTTTAAAAGGCCTCAGTATCATGAAAACATTGCGGATCTGGTAAACTCTGGTTTTATCAATACCATCCCCATCCTGGATAATATGCAGGAAATAGAATCTTATAAAAAGTCCTTCAAGAAGAAAGCCATGCTAGGGATCCGCATCGCTTCAGAGGAGGAGCCAAAGTTTGATTTTTATACTTCAAGGCTTGGTATCCGTTATAATGACATTGTGCCTTTCTATCAGAAAGAAATCCAAAAAAATCCCCTGTTTGAGTTAAAAATGCTTCATTTCTTTATCAACACGGGGATACGTGATAACGCATATTATTGGAATGAACTCAGCAAGAGTGTCAATGTATATTGTGAGCTGAAGAAGATTTGTCCCGAACTGGATTCCCTGAATATTGGCGGTGGATTTCCCATTAAAAACTCTTTGTCGTTTGATTATGACTACGAATATATGACTGAGGAGATCATTGCCCAGATCAAAAATACCTGTGAGCGCAACGGTGTTCCTGAACCGGATATTTTTACAGAGTTTGGATCCTTTACTGTTGGTGAATCCGGTGCGGTTTTATATTCCATCCTGGATCAAAAGAAACAAAACGACAGGGAAAGCTGGAATATGATCGACAGCTCATTTATGACCACTTTGCCTGATACATGGGCTTCAAACCAGCGTTTCATCATGCTTTCTGTAAACAAATGGGATCAGGCGTATCAGCGGGTGTTTCTGGGTGGACTTACCTGTGACAGCATGGATTATTACAATGCAGAATCCCATGCAAACGCTGTTTTCTTACCTGTTTTTAATCGTGAGGAGCCTTTGTACATCGGGTTTTTTCATACCGGTGCTTATCAGGAATCCATTGGCGGCTTTGGCGGAATCCAGCATTGTCTCATCCCTGCTCCAAAGCATATCATTATAGATCTTGATGAGGATGGCGAATACCTGACGAAGTTATTTGCCAAAGAGCAAACCTATAAGCCCATGTTAAAAATTCTTGGTTATTGACCTTTTTGAAGTTAATTTTATACCATAGACATGAAAAAAATTTATTTCGGTGGCATTCCCCTGCAATACCGTGATCCGGAAAATGCTGCCGTGGTTATTTTACCGGTTCCTTATGATGGTACCAGCACATGGATCAAAGGTGCTGATAAAGGCCCGGATGCCTTGCTTGAGGCATCTGAAAATATGGAGCTTTATGACCTGGATACCGGTGCGGAAAATTTTCTTGTCGGCATCCATACGTCAGATTATGTAATGGAAGATGCATCCCCGGAGGCTATGGCTGAAGCCGTTCATACAAAAACTTCCGCCTGGCTGAAAAAGGAAAAAATGGTTGTAACGATAGGAGGAGAACATTCGGTTAGCATTGGTGCCATCAAAGCTTATTGGGAGAAGTTCCAGGATCTGCAGGTTCTGCAAATAGATGCACATGCAGATCTGAGGCAGGAATATGAAGGCAGTCGATACAACCATGCCTGCGTTATGGCAAGGGTCAGGGAATGGTGCCCTTTTGTACAGGTGGGAATACGCAGCATGGATGTTGAAGAGAAACAATGCCTTCCCGAAGGAAAAGTGTTTTATGCCAGAGATATTAGAAACAACAGATATCATGACTGGATTGCCGAGGTATGCAATAAGCTTTCAGGAAAGATATACATTACCATCGACCTGGATGGGTTTGACCCTTCGGTTCTTCCTTCCACCGGAACACCGGAGCCCTCAGGACTATACTACCATGAAGTGATGAACCTTGTCAGAGCCGTTGTTGATAAATTTGAGGTTGTTGGTTTTGATGTTGTGGAACTTTGTCCCAATCCCGCTGACAAATCATCGGATTTCTTTGCGTCCAAGCTATTATATCAGATCCTTGGCGCCATATATAAGAAAAAAGGAATGTTATAATCAATTAATAATTGTTTGCTATGAAAAAGAAAGATGTGTTAAAAGAAACCATCAAGCATATTGATTTCAAGTCGTTCGACAGCACCCCCATCATCAATGCCATGCGGGATATGTCGTTTACCTCCAGGGAGGTTGCTTCTGCTACGGATATATATATGCGGATGCTCACTGATAAGGATTGTTCGGTGATCCTTACCCTGGCTGGCAGTACCAGCGCAGGTGGATGCATGCAGGTTTATGTTGATATGGTAAAGCACAATATGATCGATGCCATTGTTGCAACCGGTGCTTCCATTGTTGATATGGACTTCCTGGAAGCTCTTGGTTACAAGCATTATAAGGGGTCACCAACTGCCAATGATGCTGAACTCAGGGATTTATATATCGACAGGATCTACGACACATATATCGACGAAGAAGAACTGCAGGCCTGTGATATGACCATCAAGGCAATCGCTGACACACTTGAACCAAGGCCTTATTCTTCCAGGGAGTTTATTGAAAAAATGGGGGAATACCTTGTGAAAAATTCAAAAAAGAAAGATTCGCTGATACAAGCCTGCTATGAAAATAATGTTCCCATTTTTTGTCCGGCTTTCTCCGACTCCAGTGCAGGGTTTGGACTTGTAAAGCACCAGTGGGAGAATCCCCAAAAGCATGTATCCATTGATTCGGTGAAGGATTTCCTGGAACTTACCATGGTGAAAATGGAAGCCAGCACCACAGGCTTATTCATGATAGGAGGGGGTGTACCAAAAAATTTCACACAGGATACCGTTATTTGTGCTGAGATCCTTGGCAAGGATGTTCCAATGCACAAATATGCGATTCAGATTACTGTAGCAGATGTCAGGGATGGTGCATGCTCCAGTTCCACGCTGAAGGAGGCGGCATCCTGGGGAAAAGTTGATACTGTTTATGAGCAGATGGTCTATGCTGAAGCAACTTCAGTCCTTCCACTTATTACCAGTTACCTTTATCATAATGCCGATTGGAAAAACCGTGAAAGAAGAGGCTGGGCAAAGATTTTTAAATCATAAATCTAATAAAATACGATGAATGAAGAATTGTTTTCCTGGGTAGTGTTGCCCCTGATCATATTTGTTGCAAGAATCTTTGATCAGACCGTCGGTACCATCCGACTGATCTTTGCCGCAAAAGGGTATAAGACACTTGTTCCCATTCTGGGATTCTTTGAGATACTGATATGGATTGTCGTGGTGGCGCAGGTGATGCAGCATCTTGATAATGTAATGTGTTATATTGCTTATGCTGCCGGTTTTGCGATGGGCAATTATGTGGGGATGATCCTTGAAGAAAAGCTTTCTTTGGGCACTGTGCTTATTAGGGTGATTCCACAACAGGATACCACTAACCTGATAGATTTTCTCCGCTCAAGCAATTTTGGGGTTTCCGCTGTTGATATAGAAGGAAGGACGGGCAAAAGAAAAATGTTGTTCTCCATCATAAAAAGAAAGCATGCAAAGGAAGTGGTAGAAATTATCAATAAATTCAACCCCAATGCTTTTTATACTATTGAAGAAATCAGAGGTGTTAAGGAGGGTTACTTCAAACCTATGAAAGAGCGCTCTGTTTTCGGTTTTCTTAATCCTTTTCAAAGAAGGGGTAAATAGCTTGTATTAGATCCAGAAATGGACATTCTATTTATCATGTATCCGTGGCATGAAACGGATCCCGAAACGGATTCCACTATTAAGCCGGCCCCTCAGGATCCGGTATTGGAGTATATCATTTCCAGGATTAAATGATCCTCTGTGCTTTTAGAATCAATGATCTTTAATTTGTATTGGTTGCTGGAATTCCATACCTTTGCAGCCAATTTTTTGAAGAGAATATTACAATGATCAACATATCACTACCGGATAACTCTGTGAGGCAATATGAGGAAGGTGTTACAGCCCTGGAAGTTGCCAGAGACATTAGCGAAGGACTAGCACGGAAAGTGCTTTCTGCCAAAGTGGACGATGAAGTGTGGGACGCTACCCGCCCCATATATAAGGATGCTACAGTCAAATTACTCACCTGGGATGATAAGGAGGGCAAGGCCACCATGTGGCATTCTTCTGCACACCTCATGGCTGAGGCCATTGAACAGTTATATCCTGGCGCTAAGTTCGGTATTGGCCCCGATATTGAAAACGGTTTTTATTACGATATAGATACAGGTGAAAAGCAGATAACCGAAGCCGATTTACACAACATTGAAAAAATGATGCTGGAACTGGCCCGGAAAAAACAAGAGTACAGGCGCAGGGAAGTTTCAAAAAAGGAAGCATTGGATTATTTCAATAGAAAAGGGGATGAGTACAAGGTAGAGTTGATCAGTGAACTGGAAGATGGGGAAATAACATTCTATGAATCCGGTTCATTTACTGATCTCTGCCGTGGCCCCCATCTGCCTGATACCGGCACCATAAAAGCTGTCAAATTGCTTAATGTGGCAGGAGCTTACTGGAGGGGTGATGAAAACAGAAAAATGCTGACTCGCATTTATGGCATCACTTTTCCCAAACAAAAGGAGTTGACTGAATACCTGGAGATGCTTGAAGAGGCTAAAAAGCGGGACCACAGAAAGCTGGGCAAAGAGCTGGATATCTTTGCTTTTTCTGATGCCGTTGGATCAGGATTACCACTGTGGTTGCCCAAAGGTGCTGATCTACGGGCCAGGCTGGAAGATTTTTTGAAAAGGATTCAGAAGAAAGCCGGATATGAACAGGTTATTACACCCCATATCGGGAAGTCAGAACTCTATAAAACCTCAGGACATTATCAAAAATATGCAGAAGATAGTTTTCGTCCGATATCTACTCCCATTGAAGGTGAAGAGTTTTTCCTGAAGCCTATGAATTGTCCTCACCACTGTGAAATATACAAAGCAAGGCCAAGATCATACCGTGATCTACCGGTGCGTTTTGCAGAATTCGGGACAGTATACCGCTATGAGCAAAGTGGCGAATTGCATGGACTTACAAGGGTCAGGGGCTTTACACAGGATGATGCACACATTTTTTGTACTTCAGACCAACTTAAGGATGAGTTTATAGGAGTTATGGATATTGTGATGCAGATTTTTAAAGCATTGGATTTTAAAGAGTTTACAACTCAGATATCCCTGCGTGATCCCAATAACAAGGAAAAGTACATAGGGTCGGATGAAAACTGGGAAAAGGCAGAAAAAGTCATCCTGGAAGTGGCAGAAGAGCAGGGCCTTGATGCTGTTGTAGAACTTGGTGAAGCTGCATTCTACGGTCCAAAAATGGACTTCATGGTTAAGGATGCCATCGGAAGGGAATGGCAGCTTGGCACCATACAAGTGGATTATAATCTGCCTGAAAGGTTTAACATGGAATATATCGGGGCAGACAATGAAAAGCACAGACCCATCATGATCCATAGGGCGCCATTTGGTTCTATGGAACGATTCGTGGCGGTACTGTTGGAACATTGTGCCGGTAAATTCCCGCTCTGGCTGACGCCTGACCAGGTTATCATCCTGCCAATCAGCGAGAAATACCATAATTATGCAAAAAAAGTTTTAAATTTGCTAAATAATTACGATATTCGCGCCCTCATAGACGAGCGCAGTGAAAAAACTGGCCGTAAGATCCGCGATGCTGAATTGAAGAAGATACCTTACATGCTGATAGTTGGAGAAAAGGAAGAAGGTGATGAAACTGTCTCCGTGCGAAAACAAGGAGATGGGGATCTCGGCGCCCTGAGTATTGAAAAATTCGTGACAATGGTAAATAAGGAAATTGAAGAAGCCATTGCACCTTAAATATTTAATCATTAAACAACAGGAGGATTAACAATAGCTGCACCATCAAGAAAAGGTAATTTTAGAAACTTCAGGAGAGGCTACAAGAAACCTGAAGACCAGCACAGAATAAACCACAGGATCAAAGCACCGGTGGTAAGGGTTGTTGGTGAAAATATTGAAACAGGAATTTATAATCTCAAGGAGGCACTTGTAATGGCTGATGAGCTGGGGCTCGATCTTGTGGAGATATCTCCAAGCGCAAACCCTCCGGTATGTAAGATCATAGATTACAAAAAGTTCCTGTACGAAAATAAAAAGAAACAAAAAGAAATCAAGGCCAAAACAGCTAAAGTGGTTGTTAAAGAAATACGGCTCGGACCGAACATTGATGACCATGATTTCAATTTTAAACTCAAACATGCCATTAGGTTTTTAGAAGATGGTGCCAAAGTGAAAGTAGAGGT
>JAGYLD010000179.1 GCA_018401355.1 Bacteroidales bacterium | reverse complement strand
TCAAATTGAAAAAGCGGGCATTTGTGGTGATTATGAAAGTACAATTATGTTTTTTCGGCCTGTTGAACCAGACTTTTACCGGAAGACGGCCGTCCAAGTGCTTCTGCCAGGAAGATCCATTGAACTATCGTTGAGGCAACCGCCAATTTTACGATCAGGTTAAACCCTGTACCCAATTTAAAGAGAATAAGGGCAACGGGAAATAATGCTGCTGCTATAAGCAGTATTCTCCAGTTTATTTTTTTCCAGCTAAAGACTGGTACTTTAATGTTTCCGCTAATTTCCTGGTAAACCAATATTATGGCAAGTATTGTAAATACCGCAAATGGTACAACAAGCCAGATAAAGGATAATTTTATCCCCCAGGTCCCGAAAGATATAACGGAATCCATTTGAAAACTTCCATACACAATAATCCCTGTGATCAAAAGATGCCATCCGATAAGCAATGCATGATAGAGAGTCCGCAGCCTGCCACGACCTTCAAGATAAAAAGTGAAGAGGGCGATTAAGACGATAAGTGGTGGTAACCAGAATTCCCCCAAAAAACCTTTTCCCCCAAGGCCAAAGATACTCCAGCTTGATATTTCTGGCTTGAGTAAAATTCTCATTGTAGATGTCCAAAAGAAGGTGGTGGTTAAGATGGTCCATGTCAAAACGATTCCACGGAGTTTAATTTTTTTGATGTTCATAAGATTATGATTTATAATGACTCACAATTATCGTTGATTCAGAATTGACAAACAATTACCATATAAACCTAATATCATTGAATTCCTTTGATGGTTCAAATTTTTCATTGGATCCAAAATATATTTCATCTTCGTGATAGAAGAGCAATGCCCAGTTTAAGGATTCATCAAAAACCGTTAAATCGTCGGAGGTGCCGTAGTAAAAGACATTATAATATTTCACCAGTAATTTCCAGGGGACAACCATGGCAATGTAAGGTTGCCAGGAAAGATAAACATCTTTCTTAAAGGGCAATCCCCTGTCAAACAACCACTTTTTTATTATTTTTTCATTGTTGTCGAAGATCTTGGCTTTGTCCATGGTCTTGAAATATCCTTTTTTGAAAGGTATGTCGGCATGAAGTCCTGTATCCATAATGAAATCCCATAAGAACTTTGAAGCCTCGTCATTTAAAGGACATAATTGATTTAAATGCTCAACAGGTAAATTATTATCTGATACAGTGAATCTCCATTTTAAATCAAATTCCTTAAGATCAATTCTATTGTCTTTTATGTTGTCAAAGCCAACCATGGATTAAAACAGGATATATCTCTAAAAGGACTAAAAGTACGAATTATCTTCAATATGTGAAGTGAGGGGGGAAGGATTCTGGATTCTGATGATTGCAGATAGAATTAGTCTCAGATATCAGCTTACAATCATTCCGTTTCCAATAACTCATGAAACAGCAATTTAAAAAATCATTCAATGCCCTCTATTCGATCAAAATAAACATTGGTAAGTTTAAAAGAATCTGAAACCTGTTGTATCCTTTCCCAGTTTTTATTCAGAAAATCATGCAGGGCCTGAATTTTCATGTTTCCAATTCTTAAATGGATCACTTTAGGGTTATTTTGAAATAAAACCTTGCTTGAGAAATCAGCATCTTTGGTAATTATTATTAAATTATTTTCAATTGCATATTTAATTATTTCTTTATCTGTCATCGAATCATTGATGTCAAAAACGTGGATAAATAATTCACTATTCCATAAGCCGAAATAGTAAGGGAGGTTTGCGTCAACAATGAACTTGGGCATTATGCAACAGGTTTGATGGTAAAGTTTTTGTTCATTAAATCGGCGGCAAATTGAAGACATGCTGAAATGTCTTCTTTCTCAAGTCCAGGATAATGTTTTAGGATTTCTTCTACTGAATCTCCGGCGCTCAGGAACTCCAGTATCGTATTAACTGCAATTCTTTTCCTTCTAATAGTGGGTTTACCATTACAAATGTTTTCATCAATGGTAATTCTTTCTCTGTAATTTTCCATTTATATTCAGATTTACACAAAATTACAAAGAATTCTTGTTATTGTTTAACAAACTGGTAATTTCCCTAACGGTTGTGTATATTAAACGAAAGAAAACAATTATATGTTATCAGATGCCGGATTCTGGACTCTGGACATTGGATTACTCTGGACAGATTGAAGTTGACTTTTCATTATTATCGGTATTCAAGGCAAACGTCAAATGGTCAAAGTGTCCTAATCCCGGAGGCAACGCACCGAAAAGCCATCCTGCTTATCGTTGATAAGCACGTACACGCCGCCGTAGCTGCAACTCAGTAAGCGGCACTTGGCGCTGCTCGATGAGCCCTCCGTAGAAGACCAACAGTAACCGAAGTTGCCAACGTAGTTGAATGGTCCATTACTGCTACGGTAGCCGCCCGGAAGGCCTGAAAACCCGTAATTGTCTGTGCCCCAATTGTAACTATCTTCATCCCAACGTGGAGATTCACTTGTGTTACAACCGCCGCCGAGCGATGAATTTACCTGCCTGCAGGATTTCAATTCATTGCCATGTGGAGAACCGGTTCCACCGATATAATCGGTTAAAGCTGTCCATTCATCATGGGTTGGTACGTGCCAGCCAGTGGGGCAAAGGCCGTTGGAGTCAACTGTCGTAAACCAGTTGTACAAGGCGCCATATTTGTCTTTCCACGAAATATCCTTATAGTACCAAACATAAGCGCCAGTAGTAAGGTTGCTCCAGACATAGGTACCTGTTACATTAGGGATGGGCGTACCGTTCCGATAGGTTGTGGTTTTCAGGTTCTCTTTCATCCAGCATTGATTACCTATCTGCACAGTATTATATACATTGCCATCAATATCGGTAACAGTTGGGGCACCGGGGCAGGGAACTCCGGTATAATGAAAGTAATAGATCTGATCACCTGTTGGAGAACTCGTAATGACTCGTTCCCCTTGATCCGTAAATGAAGTAAATTTAAGCATGTCACCCAGGTCAAATACAAAATTATTCAGAGCATTACCCGATTTATAATCCCCTGTTCCGGTTTTCTGCTGCCCGTTGTATCCCAGTTTGCAATATCCTGAAGCATTCACAT
>JAGYLD010000178.1 GCA_018401355.1 Bacteroidales bacterium | reverse complement strand
AGATATGTATGGGATTCTTAGGGTGCTGCATATTGAAGGAATCGAGCACCTCGTACATTCTCGGGTAATGAAGCGTGTAAAGGCGTATGCTGTTATAACCCAGTTCATGTATGCGTTCGATCCACCGCCAGTATTGTTCCCTTGTGGCTGCCAGGTGACCGGGGAAGGTTCCCGGCACTGCTATCCCGAGGTTCATGCCCTTGACAAAGAACGGTTGGTATTCCTGTCCGTTCCATACCGTCAGATGGGTTGTGTTAACAGAAAATGGGACAGGATTGTCAGGATCACAGGATCTTGACGCTGGTTGTGTCCATGCCGGTAAGGTTGTATAAACTACAAGCAATAAGCTGATGGTGATTCGTAAAAATGACTTCATAAAAGAGTAATAAGATGGTTTACAACACAAATATAGTGCTAAATGACTGTAAATTAAAGGTTTTTTGTGTTAAAAAAACATAATATTTATACGTTTTTTTCAGGAAAGGGTTTTGGAAATGTAGAGCATTAGTTTTTGAAACTTCCTTGGGCGATTCGAAAATATTATTCAAAGAGTTCAATGTATCCTCCTTTTTTATAATTTTATTCTATGAAGAATTATCCGGAAGAACTTATTAAAGCCACTGGTATTGATATCCCTTTGATCGGTTTTTATGTTGCTCACGGCACTGAACTTTTTGAAGACCTCAATAAGCCACAGGCAATTGTTGGAGCAACAGACATGGCCATGCGGTTGTACCTGCCAAAAGATATCATGGCATTTACGGTAACCAAACCTCTTTATGAAAGGCTTTGTAAGCTGGATGATAATAGTTTCCTGCAAAAATCGTTTATAAAAAGATTGAAAAAAGCCAGGAAGAAATTCTGAATTAAAACTTGATTAACAACAGATAAATGCTTGACAAGAAGGATTTTGAAGAGTTATTCCGCAAGGAGTTCAGAGGGATGACCCTTTTTGCCATGCGCTATGTCAAGGATCATGATACTGCCAGGGAGATCGTCCAGGAAGTTTTTCTTGGTATCTGGGAGAAGAGGGAGGCCATTGATGCCGACAGGGAAGTGAAAACGTATATATCTTCCTCTGTCCGCAACAGAGCTTTGAATTACCTCCGTGACAATAAAAAATTTGACAAAGAACTGCTTTCCATGGAAGGCCTGATGCAGGATAATAACAGTCCATCCGATACAAGCCTTGAAATAACAGAACTGGAAGAGCGGATTGAGAAAGCCATAGAAGAACTTCCTGAAAAATCGAGGGAAATATTCCTCTTAAACAGACAAGGGCAGTTAAAATACAGGGAAATAGCCGATATGCTCAATATATCCGTCAAAACCGTGGAAACACAAATGACCAGGGCGCTGAAGCATATGCGGATCAGCCTGAAGGATTACATTCACTTTATGATGATTATTTTGAGGCATGGGTCAGGGTAATGCCCGGCTTATGTGTATAATTACGAATCAATGAATAAAAACGAAACATATTACGCCAACATCATAACCCGCTATTTTGCCGGGGAAGCTACTCCGGAGGAAGTTCGCGAACTTTCCGCATGGGTAAGCTCCAACCCTGAAAACCGGCAGGTTTTCAGGGAATCCGGGAATGCGTGGTTCAGGGCATCGGAAAGCCATTACCTGTTTGATCCGGATATGGATGTGGAGTGGGAAGCCATGCATGGGAAAATTGAAGGTGTAAAAGAAGACATAAAGGCATATCCCTATTCCCGCACATTCCGGCAAATATCTCCCTCATGGTACATCCGTTTTGCTGCTGTTTTTCTGATAGCCATTGCTGTAGGGCTTCTTATCAATTTATTTATTTCCGGACCCGAAACCCTGACTGTTCAAACGGGTGAGGTGTTTACAGAACTTACGCTGCCCGACGGCAGTGTGGTTTCCCTGAACCAGAATACCACCTTTCAATATCCTGAAAAATTCAGGAAAGGGCAACGGATCGTTGCTCTTGATGGCGAAGCCTACTTTAAGGTCGCACATGATCCCGGAAAACCCTTTGTTCTTGAGCATAATAACATCAGGATCAAAGTCCTCGGAACCTCATTTTCCGTTAAGACAGGTGCACAGGAAGATAACCTGGAAGTTGTGCTGATCAACGGCCAGGTAGCCGTGTATTACGAGAACGAAGGTATAGATCCGCAAACTCTTTATCCCGGAGAAAAAGCCGAAGTGGAAAAATCCGGGCACCATATTGAGGTCAGCAGGAACAACAACCCCAATTTCCTTTCCTGGAAAACAGGGTTATTCATTTTTGAAGATGAAACACTGGAAAACATCGTTTCAGTTCTTAACAATGCTTATAATAAAAAGATTATCCTTAGGGACGACCATCTGAGGCATTGTCGCATGACAGCCACCTTTGACAGGCAACCGCTTGATGCTGTCCTGGAGATCATTGCAGCCACGCTTGACCTGAGAATACAATCCGACGGCACCACCTTCGTCCTTTCCGGAGCCGGATGCAACCATGAAATGTAGTTATGTCGAAAGGATTCCTGTTACAATATCTGTTACTCATTCTTGTTACCGCCATGGTTTCCTTATGGATCCCTGCATCTGCTCAAAACCTTGATCAGCGAATTTCCTTGCATATCGAAAATAAGACCATCAATAAGGCAATACAAAAGATCTCTCGTGAGTCGGAAGTGCGCTTTTCATATAGTCCCGGGGCGCTCCGGGTCGACCGGAGAATTACCTGCCGGTATGAAAACATGCCTTTGCGTGTGGTGTTGGACGGCGTTTTTATGAAAAACAATATCCGTTGGATGGCTGTGGGAGGAAATATCGTTCTGAAACCACTTCGGGAGGCTTCTGAAGAACCATCCGGCGAAGAGGGCCGTCCGTCATATACTGTCAGCGGCTATGTGATGGACAGATCAACAGGAGATGCACTGATCGGAGCGAATGTTTACCTTGCCGGCAGCAACAAGGGTGTTGCCACCAATAATTTCGGATTTTATTCACTGAGCCTTCCCGCAGGAAGGAGGGATGTCTGTTATTCCTTCCTGGGTTATTTAACCGATACCGTTTCAGTTGACCTCACTGGGAACATGGAACTCAACCGCAGTCTTCAGGAAACCTCCCTGGGTATTCGTGAGGTGATCATAACGGCAAGCAGGAAAGACAATGTCAGCGGACTTGAAATGTTGTCGGATTTCAATTTCTCAGGCAGGGAACTGACCCGTATGCCGGGCTTTGCCGGGGAGGTGGATGTCCTGAAAGCCTTACAAACCCTGCCAGGTGTGC
>JAGYLD010000177.1 GCA_018401355.1 Bacteroidales bacterium | reverse complement strand
TTAATAAAAGGAGACGTTTTTTAAACAGTGAACTTTTACATCTTTGGAAAAGGCTATTTGATTGTCTCACTAACAGGCAGTCCAAATTCCTCAACCATTTTTATGTCGAGCGTTTCAAGCTGGTCAAGTATTGGATTATAAATTTCCGGGATAACTGGAATATGCACGCCGGTTGTGGTGATCTCACCTTTCAGGATCATCTCAACTCCGCATGCAGCAGGCAATGCTACTGTACGTGCAACAGATGTGTCTCCGCCAGGGGTTCCAAAGTCAAGCATTCTTGATTTGATGACCTCTTCACCACCATCAGGATATTTGGCCACAAAGGTGTGTTGCATGACAACCATATCCCGTTCATCACTTCCGATCATCATTTTGGCGATCATAATATCAGATACAACCTCAAACGGGCTGTCTTCTTTTCTGTTCATAGGGGTTTGATCGAATAAACCCACCCACTCCATGGCAACAATAGGATCAGAATCTTCAGCTATCCCAAGTTTCTCAGCAGTCTTTGCCTTGATATCCTCACTGCTTTCAGCACCAATCATCCTGGCCATAAAATCAGCATAGGTCATGCCTTCCATATCAAACTTATCATATGAAAGAAGTTTAATACTCTTAAATGCATCCAGGATCTCGCACCATTTGTCATAACGGAAGGTACCCCTGAACATGGTTTTTGTTTCAGGAATGCCATACAATTCTATATATGGCAAAGAATCCCTGTTCGGATAAACCTCAAGAATCCCTACATTTGGGAAATCAACCCTGTAAATATCTTTGAAGAGGTCTTCTGTTGGAACATATTTCTCTTTACCATGCCTCAGGTATTTTCCATCGTTGTTTCCTGCCATAACTACTCCTTTCGGAGCCCAGGTAAACTTATAATTGAAAGGATTCTGTTCCACTTCCGGAGCTACCAATGCTCCGCAAAATGAGTAGAATTCTTCAATCTTTCCGCTTTTATCATGTACATGGTCGATGATCCTCATGGCTGACATATGGTCAATACCCGGATCAAGGCCAAGTTCATTCAGGATGATGATACCTGCTTCCTTTGCTTGTGCATCAAGGGCTTTCATTTCAGGTTTCACATAAGATGTTGTAACCATATTCTTTTTATGGTTGATACACTTCCCGGCTACCATCACATGATAAGCATAAGGCAACAAGCTAACAGTAAGGTCATGCTCTTCAATCAGCTTATCAAGCGTATCTTCATCTTCAACTGTCCATGCAAGGGCGGTTCCGTTGGCATGTCCGTCAATCATGGCAACTGCCTTTGACTTTGTACGGGTAGCAACAGTAACACCATAACCTTGTTTTAATAAGTGTTGAACAATTGGCTTTACAACCATTCCGGCTCCAAGAATGAGTACTTTTTTCATAAGAACATCATTTAAACTGGTAAAAGAATTTATTTAATGTATTCATGTATATATTCATATTCTGGTGTCAATGTCCCTTTGTGCAATATCATTGCCCTTTTTATTGGTGGGGGCAGTTGAATTGACTCAAATGAAGATTCAAAATCAGCTTCAATAATTCCCGGAACATATGGAATCAAAGCCTGGCTGAAGGCGATGGATGCTTCCCGTGGCAATTCGCTGGGCAAAATATCCACGGCCATATCCAGGATGCCTTCTCCCTCAAATCCCATGGTATGCTCACGCTTGATCGGGTCATACACAAAAACCGGATCTTCAATATGGGTACCCATATGGGTGCACTCTATGGAACCATCCGGGTCACATGTAACATCACCAATTACAGTCAATTTTGGTATTCCGTTCGTGTAAATTTTTTCCAGGAAATCTTTGGTAATGATCCTGGGATAACTTTCATCCCAGTACATGCAGTTCATCAGGATGGTCAGGGAAGGAACATATTGCTCAAATATGTTA
The DNA here is from genome assembly GCA_018401355.1 of Bacteroidales bacterium. Taxonomy (GTDB): domain Bacteria; phylum Bacteroidota; class Bacteroidia; order Bacteroidales; family B18-G4; genus M55B132. Next base: position 1,429 of record JAGYLD010000177.1, on the reverse strand, counting down.
TGGTATTCTTCAGGATGGGCATAATAATGCTGCAGGTCAAAAGACATGTCGGGATCATTGGGCTGTGAAAGATGCCATTCCTTGAAAACGACTTTAACAACCACATTGTTCGGAAAATTTCCATTCGACTGCATTTTTAGCAATTCTTCAGGAGTCACTTCGATGGAAGGCAGCAGATTCGCTATTTCCTGGGCACCATTTGAAACTTGTCCATATCCTGTAAACCCTATCACCATGGGTGATAAGCCTTCAGGAAGCCCATTGGCGGCAATTTCCATTCCGGCTTTCATCACATCCATTTTTGCCTCTTCCAGGAAATTATAGGTATGTGATTGTCTTATCCCCAGGAAAGGTGTCTCGACGCCTTTAACCTTGTAACGCTGCCCAAGCGACCATAAAGAATTGATCATTCCGGCAAGACCGGCAAAACGTCCAAAGAATATCAGCCTGCGGCCCATGTCATCCGTCACCTTTTCATAATCGATCAGGTTACATCCCATTTCCATCATTTTCTTTAACATGGGCATGTTATAGGATTGGCCTTTTATCACATGAGAGAAAAAGACATAGGTTTTTCCCTGTTGAAAAAAAGATTCCGGCATTTCTTTCACCCCAAAAACCACATTGGCTTTTCCGAGGTCTTCCATCATTTCGGCTCCGGCTTCCAGGTATTCATGTTCAGTAAAAACACGTTTTACGGAATGCTGAACAAGGATCTCAGCACCATGATTTTCAATTAAACCTTTGGCATGACCAGGAATCAACGCTACCCTTCTTTCCATGGCATATTTGTCTTCATGCCTTATTCCAATGATATTTTTCATCTTCCTGAATTTAAGCAATAATGAGAAACAGCAAACTTACGAAAAAGGGGCAAGGATTTTCAGGTATTGTTGATATTTTTCAGGCGATGGATTCTTAAGTGAAATCCTTGCTGAAAATCATCAGTTGGTATCCATTTTTTATAAAACGATACAAACTGCAAAAAAGAATCAAGGGTGTGGCTAAATTGCGCGATTAGACGATTGTCAACGAGTTATGAGTAATGTTTGATTTATTGACAACATTACAATTGTTCCTTGGTAGCTTAGAATTGTTTTATAACATATTAATGCTTTTTAATTGCATTCACTGATAAAAAATGCTAAATTAGCATTCAGCAATGTACCTGATTTATACCACCTCACCATCATGAAAACAAACCAAACCAACACAACAAAGAAATGGAAAAAGACAATTCATTTCCTATGGATATTTTTTAGTCCCTTTACGGTCACCTTACTTCTGCTTTTACCATTATCCTCGCATCCTCAAACTAACATCAATGTTCCTGGTACTGAAACAGGAGGCAATCTTATAGGAGATATTATATCGGCAAATGGTAAAATATTTGCCTATTCACCCAAGGAAATTCTCATTTTTGATGCAG
>JAGYLD010000176.1 GCA_018401355.1 Bacteroidales bacterium | reverse complement strand
AATAATTTGCCATCAACAAAAAGAATAAATTTCTTAAATTACAAATAATTATCATGGATTACAAGAAATATTATCGAAAATCAGGGATATCCAATAAAAATGAAGAGTTATTATTGCCTTCACAAATTATAACTTTGCAAACAATGAGACCATTTAAAAATTTAGGGGTTTTACTAATCTTTCTATTTGTACTTCAGGATATTTCGGGCCAGATCCCGCCCGGGTATTACGACAATGCTGCAGGTTTGAACGGAACAATGCTGCAGGAGGCATTGCATGACATCATCGATGACCATACTTCCGTAACCTATGGGGAACTCTGGGATCTGTTTGAACTGACCGATGAAAAGCCCAATGGAAAGGTATGGGACATATACTCCGACATTCCCGGAGGTACACCGCCATATCAATATACATTTATTACTGACCAGTGCGGCAACTATACCCAGGAAGGGGATTGCTATAACCGCGAACACAGTTTCCCCAAAAGCTGGTATGGCGGTGAGATGTACCCGATGTACTCTGACCTTTACCATATTTACCCGACAGATGGCTGGGTTAATAACAAAAGAGGAAACCATCCCTATGGTGAAGTGGGCAATGCAAGCTGGACTTCCTTAAATGGCTCAAAATTGGGTAATTGTATTTTCCCGGGTTATTCAGGAACTGTTTTTGAGCCCATCGATGAATACAAAGGGGACCTTGCAAGGAGTTATTTCTACATGGCAACCCGCTACTTCGAAGAGGACAATACCTGGCCGGGAAGTGATATGTTCAACGGTTCGCAGCCCAAAGCCTGGGCGCTTGAACTGCTTTGGGACTGGCATGAGACCGATTTGGTCAGTGCCAAAGAAACCGGCCGGAACAATGCAATATATGATATCCAGGGAAACCGGAACCCATTTATCGATCATCCCGGGTATGTCGAGTCGATCTGGTTTTACACGGATATTCCCGAAAATCCCAATTTCTTGTCATCAATCTCCGTTTATCCTAATCCTGTTAACAATATCCTCAATGTAAAGCTGCATAAAAAATCAGATATTTCTCAGATCCGCATTTGTCTGACCAATATTACAGGATATCCTGTTGAAACAAGCATCATTAAAAACGACAACCAGTTCTGTATAAATACTTCCCTGCTTAGGAAAGGAGTTTACATTTTGAGGATCTCAAATTTAGCATCAGGGTTGACGAAATCCTTTAAGATTATTAAATAGTAAAGACCCATGGATCTGGTAAAAGTTTCTACTGGCTTACATAATCCACCACAGCCGTTTTCTCCATGATCTCTTTCAGAAAATCAAGTACTACAATATGTTCAGGATGTATCCGGTAATTATCCAAACCCTCTTTGCTTTCAAACTCAGAGATCAGAACCACATCATACGCCGAAGGCTTTTCATTGAAATTCAATCCAACCTCCATGGCCTTGAGGTCAGGCACTTTTTGCAAAAGATCCAGCAACATTAGTTTAAATAATTTTGCTTTCTCAAGCTTTATTTTATGTGATGAAAATTGCTTTAACTTAACCATCACGACATGTTTGATCATAATATTTGATGTATTCTATTCATGTCAAAGTTAAGGAAATTTAAGAGGATGGCTTAAAGCTAATGAGAAGAATCGCAATTATGCAAACAATTTGTGTATCTTTGCAGCATTCTGATTTAAAACTTGGCGCAATTATTTCTAATATCCATGAAGTGTTTAGAAATTTTAGCTCTCCATTTTAAATCCGTTTAAAAGCATGTAACTGACTGGATAACAAGATAATCAGTCCGTGCAAAATTATAATTAAAATCGACGAAAATGAACATTTATGTAGGAAACCTTGACTTCAAGGTAACAGAACAGGAACTGAATGAAATATTCAGCGAATTTGGCCAGGTAGATTCTGCCAGGATAATTACAGACAAATATAGCGGCAGGAGCAAAGGCTTCGGCTTTGTTATCATGGAAGATGAATCAGAAGCCAAGAATGCCATAGAATCACTCAACGGCAAAGACTTTAATAACAGGTCCATTACAGTAAATGAAGCCAGACCCCGCAAAGACAACTATTAATTAATTCAACAGATAAGCTGTATTTATTTTAGTATCAGTTGTGATTTTACCCATAATCCATTTGGAATGGGTGTTGTGGCTATGTAGTAATTTACAGGGAAAAATAATTTTAACAATATAAAAATTCTTTATGGGAAGATCACAGGAATCATTTAACAAAAAAGATGTCAGAAGCAAAAAAGAGAAAAAAAGAAAAGAAAAAGAAAAGAAACGTGCTGCCAGGAAAGAAAGTGAAAAGAGCAGCAGCCTTGACGACATGATCGCCTATGTAGATGAGCGTGGCAGGATCAGTGATACTCCTCCAGATCCTGACGAGAAAGAAGAAGTAAAAGCTGAAGATATTGAGATCAGCATTCCCAACCAACAAAATAACAGAGAAGAAAACCTGATAAGAAAAGGTGTAGTAAGCTTCTTCAATGATTCAAAGGGATATGGATTTATTAGAGATCTGGAAAGCAAAGAAAGTTTCTTTGTGCATATAAATAATGTGGAAGGAGAGATCATTGAGGGGAACCTTGTAATATTTGAAATTGGAGCCGGACAAAAAGGTCCTGCAGCCCTGAATGTTAAATTGTTTAAACAGGAAGACGAAAAGAAGTAACATGTTTGAAATAAAAACCTCATTTCATTTCAAACATGTCTAAGAAACTGAAGATCAGGAATGCCCACGAGCATAACCTTAAGAATATTCATGTTGAAATCCCTCACAATTCTTTTACAGTTATCACCGGTGTTTCAGGAAGCGGCCTGTATATTTTTGATGAGCCATCCACGGGATTGCATATGCAGGATGTTGAGAGGCTTTTACTTGTTTTCAACCAATTGATTGACAGAGGTCATTCTGTTTTGGTCGTAGAACATAAACCTGAGATCATTCTTGCTTCAGACCGGATTGTTGACCTTGGCCCGGAAGGAGGTGATGAAGGAGGAAACATTATTTTCGAAGGTCTACCTGAAGAAATGATTAACTGCAAACAATCTCATACAGGAAAAGCATTAAAATCCCTAATTATAAGCTAACCTGGTAACCTCATCTGCCAAATTTGGTCTGATAATCTCTTCCCATTCTTCTGCTTCCCAGGTTTTCAAATTTGTATGAGTAATTAAGTATTTCTCAGGAATGGGATGAGTTCCAAAAACAACTTTGACTTTATATTTTTCCTGTATAAAATCACGAAAATGCAGAATATAGGGACAAGGAGGATAGCCAACAATAAATCCGGTGGCAAGGTGGATTACTTCCGCACCGTTTCTTATCATTTCTTCAGGTACATATTC
>JAGYLD010000175.1 GCA_018401355.1 Bacteroidales bacterium | reverse complement strand
ATTATTTTTGTCTGTTCCATAGTTAATCCGCTGGTTTCAGCCATTCCATCGAAATAATCCCGGAAAATCTGAGGAAAACCATCATAGTTTTCCCGGCCATTCTCAACAAGATCTTCATATTTCATCCCTTCTTCGTTCATGGCCAGTTCAACAACTGCCTCCTGGTAAAACGCCAGAATTTGATCTGAAAGCATGAGCCCGTACTGTCGGCCCATTTGTTTATAAGTTCCCTGCAATTGAGCAATGTAAAAAGCACCTGAAGGACTTTTGTGTAGTCTTCCTCCTTCATAAGGATTAGAAGAATGTTCCTCTTTCTGGCATGAAAATGTAACCGCAACCAGCAGAAGGATAAAAAAAATAATAAATCTTTTCATGAAATTTGGCTTTTAAAAGTTAAGATTGAAGCTGTTTTTGCCTCCCGATCAAAGATATAAAACATTCATTAATATATAGTAAACTATTTTGCTTATTTGTATTCACAGTATCACCCAGTGATCCGATCACTTACCAACAACCCCCGATCAAAGAACCGACAGAAACCCAGCGATCCGATCACTCTTGAGATAGTAAAAAAAAGTATTTTTGAGGGAATCTATTCTGTTAAAGAATCGGAACAGGAAAATAATGAGAACAGTGTTCGAGAATTGCGGAGCTTTTTGGGTAATATGTGTTTTGGACACTTTAATAACCGGCTAAAAATGAATATATGATTACGATTGTTTTAAACATTAGCTTGATTTTATTATCCTTTTTCTGTTTAACAGACAAAGATGATAATGCTGAAAAAAAAGGCATTATTGAAAACAGGCCGAAAATTGAGATCAATAAAAGTACTCAGATAGATTTGGATTTTTCCAAAATTGTATGTCAGAACCTCGATACGGCAGTGGTTTTTAGTGATAATATTTGTGATTCCTTACTGAAACATCTTAATATTATTAAGCAGAGAGGTAATTACAAGGGGCTTTCTATTGCAATCGGTGTCCCTGATAAAGGATTTTGGAAAGCAAGCATTGGAGAATCTGGGACGAAAGTTCCATTGAATACTGAAACAAAGTTTCATGCCCTCAGTCTTGGCAAGATTTTTACTTCTGCTCTGATATTGAAACTGGCTGAAGATGGTTATTTAAACCTCAATGATACCATTATCAGGTGGTTTCCCGATTGCCCAAGGGCTAATGAAATTACAATTGATCATTTACTGTGTCACACATCCGGAATACAGACTTATGAAGCTTTATATGAATTTGTGCTAAATGATAAAAACAGCTTTTCAGAAGAAGAACTTATTGATATGGCATTTAAGTATGATATACCTGATGTGCCGGATAGTTATTTTTCATACTCGAATACCGATTATGTCATGCTTGGTATTATTATTAGCCAGGTAACCGGTATAACCCTTAATGAAAATTTTATCGGGTACTTTATTAAACCTCTGGGTTTGAAAAACACAGTTTTTTGTGACGGAGAAAACCTGAACATGGTTAATATTCGTGGGTTTACCGGTGAGAAGGTAACAAAGAATAGTCGTTGGCCACTGACTTACGCAACTGGTCCGTTGATCTCAACACCAACAGATATTATAATACTTTATAATTATTTGTTGTCGGGTCAGTTTTTAACAAAATCAAGCATGGATCGTATGTTCGCTGAAATGAATATATGGAAATATTATCCGGATACATATTATGGTAAAGGAATTTTTGTCATTAAGGATTTACCTTCAGGCAACTATTTAGGACATTCCGGTGGATACGCAAATTTCAGGACTTGTGTGTTTTATAATATTGAGAATAGTGTTTTTGTTTCTATTTTCAGCAACTCCGATGCATTTGAAATAGAACCTGCAATGTTTTCCATGAGCGAGAAAATTGTTAAGCTGGTTGTTTCTGAGCCCCGACCAGTGATCCGATCAATTGAGAAAATCTCTTATTAGTGAAACGTAGTATCTGAGTGATCGTATCACTTGCAGTCAGTTTTACCCAGTGATAGGAACACTTAAAAAAAACAGGAAAATGAGAATTGTCTTTTATATCCTACTTGGCATTCACGGCATCATCCATAGCTTTGGATTTTTGAAAGCATTTAAATTAGCCGAATTCGGTGCTATTGCCCAGCCCGTTTCCAGAACTGCCGGCATTTTCTGGCTTCTCACAGCCATTCTTATTATCGCTGCGCTAATCCTGAATATTACAGGAAACAAATACTGGTGGGTATTGGGTGTCATTGCTGCCGTCATTTCCCAGACTCTGATCATAACCGTATGGCAGGATGCAAAGTTCGGAACCATCATGAATATTATAATCCTGATTGCTTGTTTCCTGGCCTATTCCAATCAGCATTTCACAAATTTAGTAAGTAGCGAAAGGGTAGCAATGTTAACGGGATCAAAAGAAAACAAAAACACCAGATCAATTGCCGGCATGCCCCTTCCTGTTCAAAAGTGGTTAACGAATTCAGGAATAACGGATTCCACAAAAATAAAAACGGTCTATCTAACACAAAAGGCTCAATTGAAAATGAAGCCGGATCAAAAAAACTGGTATTCCGCTGAAGCTGATCAGTATTTCGTCACCAACCCTCCCTCCTTCAACTGGTCCGTGCGGCTAAATATGAACCCGTTTCTGCCTGTTATAGGGAGAGACAAGTTTGAAGACGGTAAAGGAGAGATGCAGATAAAACTGTTTTCTACATTTCCTGTTGTTAATGCGAGGGATAATAAAAAAATCGACCAGGCAACCTTGCAGCGTTTTCTTGCCGAGATAGTCTGGTTTCCTTCTGCAGCATTGAACGAATATATCCATTGGGAAGAAATTGACGAACAAACGGCCAAAGCAACCATGACCTGGAAAAGCACAACTGGTATGGGTACATTTCATTTTGATAAGGAGGGCAACTTTAAAAAGTTCTCTGCGATGAGGTATGATGGCGGTGACGAGTCCTCTCGCTTAAAAGAATGGATTATCAATGCCATCGATCATAAAACAATTAATGGTATAAAAATACCCGTAAAGCTTGAAGTCAACTGGCAATTGGAGAAGGGCAAATGGACATGGCTAAAGCTTGAAATCACGGATATCAGGTATTTTACCCAGTGATCCGATCACTAAAAACAGCAATCATTCAAGGAACCAACAATGCTGAGTGATCGTATCACTCCTGAGAAACGATCTGCCCAGTGATCCGATCACTAAAAACAACAATCATTCAAGGAACCAACAGTGCTGAGTGATCGGATCACTCTTGAGAAACGATCTGCTCAGTGATCCGATCACTAAAAACAGCAATCATTCAAAGAACCAACATTACTGAGTGATCGGATCACTCCTGAGAAACGATCTGCTCAGTGATCGGA